>CACKSF010000039.1 GCA_902602795.1 uncultured Fidelibacterota bacterium | reverse complement strand
GCAACTAAAGAGCTTGCTGCATCATGGGGCGCAGCTATTCATCGCAGATATCCTGCGTCTGCTATTGTTGGTAAATACTCACAGGCAATTAATGTATCAGAGAACAATAACGGAAGCATCAACGAAATTGGCTCTTTAAATGAAATGGATGGTGGAACAGATGAAATTCCAAACATAACGGTTAATGATGTTGTGAGGAACGCAGGAAGGCATCTTTATGGGCACGCATTTGTTGTTTTTTCTTCAAGGAGTACAAATCCTTCTGGAAGAGGAAAAGTTGGTTGGTCTGCGGGTGCAAAAGTATCTAACGCTTTTTTAAGCAGAAGCAACCTCATTGAACAAAATATTACGGTTGACAACAAAAACTATGAAATTTCATGGAATAACGAATCAAAATACAGAGTGCCATATCGAATCTGGGCTGGAATTGAATATGACCTAAGAAAAAACCTTAAGTTTCTAGCCCTTGCTTGGATTGACAATGGCTATAAGACTATGACCGTTGGAAGAACATGGGAAGATTATATCGGTAGTGATGGGTCTGCTATGTTTTCAATTGATTCTCCAAGGGGTAGTCCAAGCCTCATTGACTTTGACTTTGGAATGCAGTATGCTGTTAGCGAAACCTTTAGACTAGGTCTTCACTTTCAGCAGCCATATCTTGACTTTTATTGGGAATTCTTTGAGTTTTAATCGTTGACTTTACTGATGGAAATCTTTAAAAAAGCTTCTTTTACTTGTCTCTTGTTTTCCTGTTTATTAGGCCAAATAGAAACGAAATCCGATCAAGTTCGAAAGATCAGGCTTGAAAACTTTAAAAATAATTACAAAGGACAAACAATTCGTTTTACTACTGAAGATTCAAAAACAGTACAAGGTGTTTTAGTCAATATAACCGAGCAAAATTTTGTCTTATCTGTAAACAAATCTGCCAAGTTTTATAAACATAAAAACGTTGATTTTATTTATCTGCCTCCCGTTTCTGAAGACTTATATATCACTGCGAGTTTCTCTGCTTTGAGTGGACTAGCAGGATATGCAGCATTGGTTATTGCTATTCAAAAACCTAAAGTAGAACTAATTGGAGCCGTGACGTCTTTAAGCACAGTTTTGGGGTTTTTCATAGGAAAAAATGCTTTTTATAAGACCCAAAAGATCGACATCTCCGGAAGACTCCGTGATTAAAAAAACATTTACTATGCATTTCTTGATGGTTTCTTTTTTAGCAGGACAAAACCTGGTACAAGTAAAGCTAAAAAATGGAACAACCATAGATGGTGAATTTATTGGTACTTACATGGAGCATATTCATCTTTTAAAAGGTGAAAACATTAATTATTACAAATGTGATGATATTCAAATTGTAATAAAGTCTGGCTATGTCGATGTTTTTGAATATGACTGTAGCAAAAACACGGTCACCGCAGACATCCTTTTTCCTCCACAGCTTAACCCAATGACTGGAGAGTGGGAAACAGATATACCTAATGTTTTTAAATCTAAAAAAAGAAAGATTTTGGCTCAAGAAGAAAAAAGGTTAGCCAAACTAGAAAAGAGCGCTTCAAAGGATAAAAAAACCTTAGAATCCTTAAAAGAAAAACCTGGTTTTGGCACTGGAAAAACTCTACAAGATCGGCTAGAAAAAGCTAAAAACAATTTACAAAAAAAATTTAAAATATCAACAGAACCAGTCGTATCCAAAAAGCAATTAGAAAAAACTAAAAAAACTTTTCAGGAAATAATTACTCCATCCATAAAAACAGCTAAGTCCGATGGGTTTTATAAAGACTCTAAAGAAAAAAACCATCGAAACAAGACAGAAACAAATGAGAAAGTACTTTCTTCATCATCTCCAACTAACATTGTGTCCAACCCTCAAAAAGAAATTAAAGAAGAGATAACAACGTATTATTACGAAAATGGCGCTAAAGGACTTTCTAAAGATGAAATACGTATGTTGATAAAAAAGGAAGTTCGTAAAGAATTACGAAAATCTCTTCCACTTGAAATAAAGAAACACAAAGAACAAAAGCAAAACCAACTTTTTCAAAATCTGTTGTTTGGGTGCGGGTCATGTTTTTTTTTCATGATCTTACTTTCTTTTTAGATTGAAGTTTTGCCTTCTTTTCTTTGTTTTAGTATTATTTTCTGTTTGTCATCACAACAACGCTTATATTAGAACTCAAAGGCCGTTGCAACCCAACGAAAAAGTAATATCTGTGATTACAGTTCATCCATTAGAAGGTGTTGGCTATAACACAAAAATTTTTTATAAAGAGCAAGGAAGTGTGGGATATGGTTTTTTCAAACCTCTTTTCCTTTAGAAGAGAATATATTTAACCCGGAAACAGAGAAAAAATTAAAAAAGAACTCTGTTTTTTTTATCTAGAAACAAGAGAAGTGATCGCCTCTTCCCATGAAACCTCATGTTTTGAAGAAGACAAGTCCGCAGAAAGACAGCTTATTTATTTGGCAAAAATAAATGTACAAGAAAAAAATATCGGTGCACCCTGATCTCTGTTTGGCTTGACAGGTGTTCCTTCTAGTGCATTTGAAGGTGCTTTCGATTTATTAATTCTTGATGAAATTAGCGATGGTACTTTAGTTTTTCCAAGTTTGATATTAGGTGGGATGTTTGGATCAAATCTTCCTTCTGTGCTCGCAAAAGAATCTTCTAAAATAGCGAACGTAACATATCATCTTGGGATAGAGACGAAAAGACAAGAAATGGAATCTAAAAACCTACAAGTCAGATGTTGGTAACTTAGGCGAAGAACCAAAAGCCCTTGGCTTTTTTAGAAAGTTTGAAATTTTTGCTGCATCTATCATGCTAGGAATCTTTGGGTATTAGAGTTAAAACTCTGAAACAGACTCTACTGTTTTTGTTTGAATAGATTTATTGCTTCTAGTATATTTATAGGATGTGCTTAGGATTTAAGTTAATAGAAATGGGTACTAAATCGTATCGCACACAAATACTCACAATATTTAAAAGAAAAACATAAATGACTGAAGAAACAAACGGACGAGGGACATCGATCCCTCGTGGATACCAACAAGAAGATACAGAAGCGAGAAAATCTTGGGTTAAAAAATATGCTGGAGTAAAGATTGATGACACACTAGAAGATAAAGCAGAAGATCTTCAAGGAATTATTGAAAACCACGTTGGTTTTATGAAAGTCCCTATGGCCGTAGTTGGCCCAATGATTATTGATGGAAAATATGCAAAGGGAGAGTTTTGTGTTCCTGTTTGTACTCTTGAGGGTACACTTGCAATGTCCATGAACAGAGGAATCTATGCCTCTGCTCTTTCAGGTGGAATAAAAGTAAATCATTTTCGCCAGGAACTATCCCGAGCACCAGTGTTTATTTTTGATAACTTAAAAGAGAGTTCAGAATTTCAAATATGGGTAACTAAAAACGAAGAGAAAATAAAGCATGTTGCTGAAAGTACTACAAACCACGGTCGAGTATTGCGTATCGATCAGTACACTGTTCAAAACTATGTCATTTTAGACCTTGTTCTTGACACTAGTAATGCAGCTGGACAAAACATGGTAACTTTAGCGGCAAAGGTTGCTTGCGAATACATCCAAAAAGAGACAAACCATAACTACTTTCTTGAGTCTAATATGAATAGTGATAAAAAAGCATCTGTGAGAAATATGATATTGGGTCGAGGACACGGAGTTACAGCAGAAACCACAATTAAAAATAGCGTTATGAAACGAATATTAAAAATGGATCCAGATATATTATTCGATGCTTGGAGTTTTTTTCCAATCGTTTCAAGCATGGCTGGAACTCACGGGAACGGCCTTCATGTTTCAAATGCGCTCACAGCAATCTATTTAGCAACAGGTCAAGACGCTGCTTGTGCAGCAGAAAATAGTGTCGCGCATGTAGGATTAGAAAAAAGAGAAGATTCTCTTAAGTTTAAACTTACACTTCCTTCCTTAACTGTAGGAACTGTTGGTGGGGGAACTCGACTTAAAATGCAAAATAAAAATCTTGAACTTTTAGGTTGCTCTGGAGGAAAACATTCTAGTAGAAAGCTTGCAGAGATTATTGCTGGAGCCACGTTATCCTTAGAGATTTCACTTATTTGCGCTATCGGGTCACACACCTGGACGGATGCTCATATGAAATATGGAAGAAAATAACTACAAAGATGGATGTTCTAAGCAATCCAAAATATTCTTACTTAATTAAAAATCAACCTTTTTATTATAAAATATTTAAAACATTATTTTATTATTACTCCAAAATTGTTTTTAAGGTTTACACACCTGTTACAGTTCAGGGACAGGAAAACATACCTGATGATTCATTTATAGCTTGTAGCAACCACAATAGCCACCTCGACGTTGCTTTACTCTCAGTATCAACAAAAAAAAACTACAACCAAGTGGCTATGCTTGCAGCAAAAGATTATTTTTTTGATAGTTGGATTAGGAGAGTATCAATAAACATGGTAATGAACCTAATCCCGATTGATAGAAAAGTTAATGGAGTGCGTAATTTCTCAATTGAAAACACCCTATCTCTTTGTAATGCTTTTATGAACTTTGAAAAACGAAACCTAATTATGTTTCCAGAAGGTACTAGGGGAAACCCCGGTGAACTCCTACCTTTCCACCTCGGAACCGCAAAGTTTTCAATTCATTTAAATAAACCAATCCTTCCAGCGGTTATTTACGGATCTCATTTAGTTTGGCCTCGTGGGAAAGTTTTTTTTAGCTGGCCAAAAAAAATAAAAGTGATCATATTAAAACCCGTTTATCCGCACATGTTTTTAAAAGAAAAAAACCCAAGCAAAGAGGTCGTACAAAATGCAATAAAAGAAATGACTGAATTCTTAGAAAATCAGATCAAAGAAAAGGCTAAATTATTGTATGGATAAATCAAAAAAATTCTTTGCTGTGAACAATATTAACTGGGAACACCGGTGGGGGTATAAAGATACTTCCTTCGTATCTAAAGGTAAAAAAGGCGTGTCTCTTTCTGGAAGCCGTTATGAAATTTGCTCTAAAACACTTCCTAAGCTTATTCCTTTTGCAGAAGATGTTTTGGGTATAAAGATTTTACCAGACCCTCAAATAAAAGAAGTTAAAAACAAACCAGTTTCAAAACAAAAAGTCAACAAACCTTTCTTGGATGAGCTAACCTCTCTCTTTGATGAAGATCGATTTTCTTCTTCTGATAAAGAAAGACTTTTACATAGTCATGGACAAACAACTTCAGATGAGGTATATAAGGTTTTGTATTCAAAGCTCGAGGCATTTACGGATTTAGTTTTCTATGTTGAATGTGAGGAAGAGGCTAAAACCTTAATCTCTTTGGCAAACAAGCACGACGTATGTTTAATCCCCTTTGGCGGGGGGACAAGTGTCTCAAATGCGCTTAAAATACCCAAAAATGAGAAACGTATGGTTGTCTCGGTTGATACAAGAAGAATGAATAAAATTGAATCTATAGATGAGAAAAACCTTTTAGCAACAGTACAGTCTGGCATTTTAGGTATAGACCTTGAAAACAAATTACAAGAAATGGGGTATACCGCAGGCCATGAACCTGATAGTATTGAATTCTCTACTCTTGGTGGTTGGATATCAACCAATGCATCAGGAATGAAAAAACATCGTTACGGTAACATAGAAGATATTGTCCAGAATATAACTCTTGTTACTCCCAAAGGAATAATAAACCAAATTAAACCCTTAACAAGGTCTTCTATTGGAGTAAAGGCCCAAAATATGATTTTTGGTTCAGAAGGTAACTTTGGATTGATAACAAAAGCTACAATCAGAATCCACAAAAAACCCGAAGCTTCTACTTTTGAGTCAATTCTTTTTCATAATTGGAAAGACGGTGTTGCATTTATGAATAAAGTTGCAAGATCCAACTTGATTCCAGCAAGCTCAAGGCTTATGGATAATTCTATGGTTCGTTTTGCAAGTGCTCTAAAAACAGAAAAAGTCGGTTCTGAAAAACTAATTGATTCTATCAAAAACTTTTTTGTTTTTAAGGTCAAAGGTTTCGACCCCAAGCAATGTGTAGTTGCAATTTTTAAAATGGAAGGTTCTACTCAAGAAGTTTTATATCAGAAAAAAAACCTAAAAGTGTTGGCTAAAGAATACAGTCCAGTTTTTGCTGGTTCCAGTCAAGGAAAAAGTGGATACAACTTAACTCTTGCAATAGCATATATACGAGATTTTTTTATGGATCAAAACATCATTGGAGAAACCTTAGAGAGCGCGGTTCCATGGTCTGATATAATAAAAGTAAGTACAGCTGTCACTAAAAAATTGCAAGAGCTACATAAAAAGCACAACCTTCCTGGTTCTTTTCTTTTTGGATCTAGGTTGTCGAAAGTCTACCACAGTGGCGCCTGTATGTACAACACTATTGCAATGAGTTTTAAAGGTGTGGAAAAACCCGAAGAGGTTTTTGAAGAGATTGAACATGCTTTAAGAAGGACAATCATTGAAAATGGTGGATCTATTTCTCACCACCACGGTGTTGGTAAACTTAGAAAAGATTTCATTCCAGACATGATTTCTGATGGTAGCGTTCAGCTTGTTAAAGACATAAAGAAGTCACAAGACCCAACAAATGTTTTTGGTGTTGCAAACAATGTTTTTAACGATTGACATTCATAAGGAAAAGAAACGATTTAATTGACAACTAAAGACAAAGTTTTTATCATTACGGGTGCCTCTGCAGGAATCGGCTCTGAACTTGCTTATCAACTTGCAAAGAAGGGCGCCCATGTTGTTTGTGCTGCAAGAACAATGACAAAGCTTGAAAACATGTGCAAGGAAATAAGAGACAGTGGAGGTTCAGCTCTTCCTATACAAGCAGACATAACCGATAAAAATCAATGTGAAAAAGTTGTAGCTCAAACCATCAAAAGTTTTAACAAAATTGACGGACTTATTCTTAATGCCGGTATAAGCATGTGGGCAAAGTTTGATGAAATAAAAGACATAAGTTTTTTTAAAACAATTATGAATACAAACTATTTAGGTTCGGTTTATTGTGTTCATGCAGCTCTTCCGTTTTTAAAAAAGACAAAAGGTAAAATAATTAGTTGCTCAACCGCACAAGCCATTATGGGGTTCCCAAATCATTCTGGATATGTCGCATCAAAACATGCATTACATGGGTTTCTTTCTACAATTCGAATGGAAAACAAAGAAGAAATAACAGTTTTGGAAGCTGTTCTTAGTTGGATAAAAGGAACGAACCTTAGGAGCAATTCTTTTGACGTTAACGGTAAAAAACAAAAGGGCTTAACAAGAAAACATACAAAAGAAGCCATCCCTGTCACGCAATGCGTTAAAACAATAATTACAGCGATTGAAAAGGATTTAAAAACCATATACATTCCTAGAAAGCTCTCGTTGATTCCGTTTTTAAAAGTTTTTCTAAATCAGTTTCTTGAAAGAAAGGTTGTGAGTGCAATTAATGAAAATAAAAAGTAATGTTAATTAAGAGGCAATTCGGTTGATTCAAAAACTACTGGTTTGGTTAACTCGATTTGGTCTCAAATCAAAGCGCCGGTTTTGGAAATCCTGGTATGATATATTTGACAAAAAAAACTTTAACTATGGTTTTTTTTCATGTATTCTAAGTTCTCTCAGATCCACAGTTTATAATTACTTGAGTTCTTGGGTCTCACTTAAAAAATCATGGTTCAAATCAATTTCTACGTGTTGCGTAAGGAAGAAAGCCATCAACCTTTGTTTCATATCTTTTAAGTAAGTTTTTTTCCTAAAGTGTCACTTCGCTTGTATTTGATATTATTGCTCGCTCTAGTTTCCGTTAGTTCTACATCATTAATCATAAGAGTTCTTCCTTCTGTTCCTGCTCTTACAATGGCTTTTTGGAGAATGTTAATAGCTAGCGCTCTACTTTGGATTTATAGTTCTTTCAAAAAACAAAAACCACTAAGTGAAAAGCACCTCAATCAAGTTGCTGTAGCCGGGGTTTTTTTAGGGTTACACTTTGCCTGTTTTTTCTGGGGGGTGAGAAACACTTCTATAGCAAATGCCACATTGTTGGGGAACACCGGACCTGTTTTTACGGTTGCCTTAACCTTCTTAATTTATAGAATAATTTCCAAAAAAGTTTTTTTCTCACTTTTAATGGCTCTTTTTGGTGTTTTATTTATTCAAAAATCTGAAATGAATAGTGATTCAACAGCCTTCGCCGGAAACATTGTTTCTCTTTTAAGTGGTTTTTGTATCGCAGTTGTATACATGGCTGCCAAAAACATTAGAAAAAAAAACAGTACAATTTCATATAGTCGAAGTTTGTTTTTTTTCGCCTCTCTCACAATTGCTCTAGTTTGCTTTTTAACCAATGTTTCACTGTTCTCTTTTGAACCGAAAGACTTTCTCTGGTTTTTGATTTTAGGTTTTGTTCCGTCAATCCTCGGTCATAATTCACTGAATTACACTTTAAAGTTTCTTTCACCTACTGCTGTAGCCTCTGTGCCCCTTGGAGAGCCTATCATTGCATCTTTAATAGGTTGGGTTTTATTTGGTGAATTAATCCCTTTAAATTACTTTATTGGAGCGCCTTTTGTTTTAATTGGAATCTGTCTTATTTTATTGTTTTCTAAAAAAGACAAAGAAGGATAGTTTTTTTATTAGTTTGGTGTAAATCCATTTTCAAACTGATACCTCTTAATTTTTTTATTTTTATAGTATGGGCCTTGTCGATTATCCGGTAACAAAGAAGCAATCCTTATCATCATGTCCGTTCCAATTTTATGTAGGCTTTTGTCTTTTTGTTTTTTAGAACCTTTTATCTGGAAAGGACCAAAGGGTTTTCCGACATTAACCGTCACTCTTGGCCGAACACCATCAAGAACATTTTCAATAGCTTTTTCTGCTCCATAAATAGCCATAGGAACTATTGGTGCTTTTCCAACTGTTGATAAATAGACAGCACCATTCTTTGGTCTTCCTAAGATGGTATCATTGACTCCTCCATCCGGAAAAATCCCAAGGATTTCATTTTTTTTTAATACCCCTAAGGCTCTTTTTATAGTAGATGGTGCCAACTTTTTTCTATCAACAGGAATCCAACCATAAAGGAACGGGGCCCATATTAACCACCATTCTACTTCTTGGTCGCTTGCTGCTATGAAGTTAACGGGTTTTTGTACTCCATAAGAAAAAAAAGGGGGGTCGTAATTGCTAAAATGGTTACTCGCAACAACAAATGGACCTTTTGATGGAAGATTCCAACGACCGTTTACTCTTGTTTTTGCAACTGTTGAACACAACAAAAATGAAACATACGTTAAAAGATATCTTACCGAAAAACTTCTTGGTCTTAGTTGAGATAAATATTCTGGACCAAACGTTTTTTTCATAAAGAAAAAACCACGGGTTTTTAAGTTTGTTATTAAAACCTTTTTTTAAAACGGTAAATCGTCGTCATCAGTTGAGGAAACCGGTTCGCTAGTTGGGTTTGGAGCATTATCTGCCCTACGGCCAAGCATAGTGAAATTGTCACACATTATTTCTGTGGTCTTCCTCTTGTTCTGGTTTTGATCTTCCCATTCTTTGGTTCTAAGACGACCCTCTACATACACCATAGAGCCTTTTTTCATGTATTGACTTGCAGTCTCAGCCATTTTTCCATATAAAACTGCCCTGTGCCATTCTGTTCTATCTTGTATTTGACCTTCTTGATTCTTCCAAGATTCATTAGTAGCAATACTTAGATTTGTAACTGCTGTTCCCTGAGGGGTAAACCTAGCTTCAGGATCTTGCCCTAAGTTACCGACAATAATTACTTTATTAACGCTGCTTTTTTGCATTTCGTGCTCCTATAAACTTATTAGTTCTTTTTTACAGACGATTTTTGTGAAAAAATAATCATTATAAAGTAATAGCTTTTTCTCTACCTTTCTATAAGAAAGAAAACCCTAGCTCTTTCCTAATAGAAGTGATCACTTTTTCCATACGAACATTGTTAGCTTTTTTTTCATTTACTGTCTTTAATGCGTGCATAACAGTGGTGTGGTCTCTTCCACCAAAAAACATTCCGATATTATTAAGAGATGTTCCCATTATATCTCTACAAAGATACATAGAAATCTGCCTTGCTTCCGCTATTTCCATTTTCCTGCTTTTTCCGACAATATCACTTTCTTTTACCTGAGAAACTTCTGAGACTTTTTTTACAATGTTTTCGATAGAGACTTCATTTCCAATTCTTCCACCGACTCTTTCTCTAACTACTTCCGCAACTAATTGATTGTTGATTTCAATGTTAAGTAAAGAAGACTTCGCCAATAAGCGAATAATGGTTCCTTCAAGCTCTCTAACATTATTTTTTATATGCCTAGCAATAAATTCAATAGTTGAATAATCTAAAGAAAGTCCGTTTTGTTCTGCTTTTTCTAATAAAATAGCAACTCGGACTTCAAAGTTTGGCGGTTGAACATCTACAGAAAGCCCTGATTGAAATCTAGATAGAAGCCTACTTTGTAAACCTTTCATTTCTCCTGGAAACTTATCCGCTGTTAAAACAATTTGCTTACCACTTTGATGTAAAACGTTAAATGTGTGGAAAAACTGTTCTTGTGTTTGCTCCTTACCTCTAAAAAACTGAATGTCATCAATTAATAAGATATCTGAAGATCTATAGTTTTGGGCAAATTCTATGGTTTTGTTTTTTCTGAGACTGTTAACAAAGTCTAAAGTGAACTGTTCGCTAGTAATATTAACAATGTTTAGATCATTATTGTTTTTCAAAGCTTGATTACCTATTGCATGCATTAAATGTGTTTTTCCCAAACCAACGCCTCCATAAATAATAAGAGGGTTAAAATTCTGCTCACCTGGATTATTTGCAACTGACTCAGATGCGGTTTTGGCAAATTCATTATTACTTCCAACAATAAAATTTTTAAAAGTATATTTTAAATTTAAGTTGTTAAATTTTCTTGATTTAGTTTCAACAGCCACGTTTTGTGAAGGCCTTTCCATGTTTTTTTGACCTTTTTCCTTTGATATCAAAAACTTATATTTAATCTTTTCACCATAAGTCTCTTCAAGAGCCATAAAAAGATCATCCTTATAATGAGACTCAATCCACTCAAGGAAAAACTGATTTGGGACCTCCAAAAGAAAAGAGTTATTTCTAAAACCAATAGGAACAATCGGATCAAACCATGCATGTATTGCATGGCCAGGAAGTTTTTTTTCTAAACAACCATGAACCGATGACCAAGCACCAAGTATATCGTTTTTTATGTTATTCACAAGTTATCCACAAACATTAATCTGTTAAAAATTACAGTTTTTTTTAATTGTTTTCTATTTATATATATAAAAACAACTTTTTATGTGGATTTTTTTTGTGCCGTTCAAATCTCTTTAGTAATTTGCATGACTAAATAGTTTAATTATGAAAAGAACATACCAACCAAGTAAAAGAAAACGGCGAAACAAGCATGGATTTAGAAAACGTATGGCCTCGACTGGTGGTCGTACTGTGCTAAAAAGACGTAGAAAGAAAGGCCGGAAAAGGCTAGCGCTTTAACCTACTAAAAAAGAAATTATTTAAATTGCTTATTCGTGCGACTATTCTATCGCTATCCTATATAATAAAATGTTACCAGGTACTCGTTTCCCCTCTACTGGGGAAAAACTGTCGGTTCCACCCCACTTGCTCTAACTATGCTCTTGAAGCACTGGAAAAAAAGGGGTTAGTGGTTGGTGTTTTAATATCAATGAAAAGGATTTTTAGGTGTAATCCTTTTTTTAATGGCGGACACGATCCAGTAAAATAATATGGATAGAAACACTTTACTTGCATTCTTCTTGATTGCTCTCGTTTTACTTTTTACGCCTAAATACATGGAAATATTTGCACCTCAACCAACAACTAGCGAAGACAACTCGCTTGAAAACCAAGAAGAAGTTGGTTATGATGGCGAACCTGTGATAAATACAGATAGTCCTCGCCCAACTCTACAAAGGAATCAAAGCTCTTTAAATGACAAACACGAAGCTAAAACAACAACTATAGAAACAAGCTTATATACAGCCAACGTTTCGTCTGTCAATGGGGGTTCAATTCAGAGTTTTTTATTAAAAGAGTTTTTAACATCAGACAGCCTTGAAGTAAACACAATATCTCGTAACAGAAAAAACAATTTAGAAATTGAAATTCAAGACTTAAATGGAGACCCTATACCCCTCAATGGAAACTGGAAGCTAAAGCAAAAACTAAATCGAACAAATTCACATCTTGGCCAAACTCTTGAATACAGTCTGGAAGTTTTTAAAAACAAGTTCATAAAAAAATCTCTTTCCTTTTCCCATGATAACTACACAGTAAAAATAAACCTAGATTTCTCTGAGATTAAAGATCTTATATACAGAGATGTTCGCTTTTCATGGAAAGGTGGGTTATCATCAACAGAAAAAGATTCTGTTGATGATAAAACTTATTTCAAAGTAGCTGTTTACCAGGGGGAAGAACTTGAGGAGCTCAAAGTAAAAGAAGGGCAAAATGAAACAAAGAAACTAAACGGATCCACTGGTTGGGGTGCCATTAGAACAAAGTATTTCGTTTCTGCCTTAATTCCAAAATCTCCAGAAACTATACGGTTTGCTGAGATTTCTGGTAAGGCAACCAACCAAGAGCAATACGACTTAGCTTTTGTTTTTGATTGCTTTCAAGAATCGTCCTTTACGCTTTATCATGGCCCTCTTGAATATGAAAAAATAAAATCTCTTGGTGTAGGTCTTGATGCAGTTATGGACTTTGGTTGGTCTTTTATACGCCCAATTTCAAAAGGCGTTCTTTTCACATTAAAACGAATGCATGACTACATACCCAACTATGGAATCGTTCTTATTGTATTTTCACTTTTAGTTAAGGTTTTAGTTTTTCCTTTAACAAAAAAAAGCTACCAGTCAACTTCAGCTATGCAAGAAATACAACCAGAAGTAAACAAACTAAGAGAAAAGTTTAAAAACAACCCTCAAAAACTAAACCAAGCTACAATGCAACTATACAAAACAAAAGGTGTAAACCCTTTGGGTGGTTGCTTACCAATGCTTTTACAAATGCCTTTATTGTTTGCTCTTTTTCAAGTTTTTCGAACTACAATTGAACTAAGGAACGAACCCTTTGTGTGGTGGATAAAAGACCTTTCTGCTCCAGACGTAATAATAGACCTCCCTTTTACGATTCCCCTATACGGAGACCACGTCGCTTTTTTGCCAATCTTGATGGCCCTTTCTACTTATGTTCAACAAAAAATGATGACCGGTGGCATACAACAACCTC
>CACKSF010000038.1 GCA_902602795.1 uncultured Fidelibacterota bacterium | reverse complement strand
TGTAGGCATTCCATAATTCGAAATATGAAATTATATTCCAAAATTTGTATACTTTTCTATATTCATATCGCAAAAATAGATTATGATAAATAGGAGTTCTCTCTTCATTATATTCTTCTGTAAAATAGATTGCTTGATCAAAAATTAAAGATTTTTCTCTATCAATTTCAGTATACGGTTTCCCTCCAAAAAGTGACCATCTCAAGGATAGTTCCCATTTATTATTCGGTCTGTAACCTCCTACTATATTCACAATATATTTGTAATTGCTATCCCTATTTCTTTCTATACCTTGATAATCAGTGTAAATTGAATTAAATAAGCTACCCCCAACATGACCATAATAATTTTCTGCTCGTTTTTTTTCAATTAATAATTCAATCCCCATTGCTTCTGCATTCCCTTCAGATCTAACTTGGTTAAACGTGATACTTTTATCCATAAGAAAAGCAGGACTAGCGGTGCTATCATCGCCATGAATTGAAGGAGCATGCGAATACTGTTTCTTGTAAATCGATGCTGATAACCTAGTGCTTTCATTCAATAGTTTTTCGTAGGAAAAAGAGTATTGATCAGCGCGAACGCTTTTTAATCTTTCCGCTTCTACGAGTCCCAAATATTTTTCAGGAGGGTTTTGAAAATATCTTCCACCGT
Organism: uncultured Fidelibacterota bacterium; assembly: GCA_902602795.1. Taxonomy (GTDB): domain Bacteria; phylum Fidelibacterota; class Marinisomatia; order Marinisomatales; family UBA1611. The sequence goes on along the minus strand of CACKSF010000038.1, from coordinate 12,785 downwards.
TAAAAATTATTTTCCCTAATTGCAAGGGAAGATAAAAGTCAATATTTACCCTAGGAGAAAGGTTCATCCTATCTTCAAAATCAGATTTCTCTAACCGCATTCCTATGGAAATATTATATCTGCTTTTGGGTGAAAAAATAACATTTGAAAATACAGCTGTATTATTGAAGATTAAATTATCTTTTAGATATAAATCATTTAACATAAAGTCATAGAATAAATCACGATTATGATACTCGAATCCATTAATTATATTTAGTTTATCTCCTATTCTGATTTGATTGACATTTCTAAAGTGAAAAGTTTTATAGGAATCGTTTACTTTATTTAGACTTGAATCAGTATCAATATTAAAAAAATTATTTTTTGAAGTTTGGTCTGTTAACGAAATAGAGCTATTTGAAAACGCATTCTTGCTCCAAATAAAACGATGATTAATACCCACAGTGCCTTGATTGTTTTTTACATACCCATAACTTCCCTCTCCGTTGCTAGTAGCCTCCTTAACACTTCTATCGTATAAACTAGATCCAAAAATACCTAAAATCGTAAAGTTATTATATGGATTAGGTCTGTAATTTATTTTTCCCTGATAATCATTGTAGCTTGGAAGCCCACCTGCATTAATTGCATCTGAAATTATATCTAAGTAACTCATTCTAAAAGAAGACAGGAATGAAAATCCCTTTGCGACAGGGCCCTCCAGAACTCCACCGGCTCCCCCTAACCCAAGACCTATATTGCCTTCAATAGATTCCTTGCTTCCTTCTCGATATGATATTTCACCATAACTCGAAAGTTTGTTACCATATTGAGGAGAAAAACCGTTGCTGTAAAAATCCATGGTTTCTACCAGCTCTGTGTTTATTAAACCTACCGGCCCATTACTTCTTCCGTCCGGTTGATTAAAATGAGAGATACTAGGGATATATACATTATCGATTAAAAATCCATTTTCGTTAGGTCCACCTCCTCTAACCATTATATCTTGTCGATTTTCTCCAACGCTTGCAACGCTTGGTAAAGAATTAAGAATCCTCGTAATCTCACCTCCTGCTCCAGGAGCTCGACGAATTTGATCATTTTTGAACCCTATAATGCTATAATTATGCAAGCTATTATTTTCAAAATATCTTTCCGTTACTTCTATATTTTCTAGACGAATAACCGATGGGTACAGGAGAATCTTTTGATAATCATATGCATTTGGTCTAACCCAAATATCATTTACAATTTTTGACTCATATCCAATAAAAGAGACCGAAATTGAATAATACCCTTCTTTAGAAAAGTCTAATACAAATTCCCCATTAACATCTGAACTTGTTCCAGCGTCACTATTTTCAACTTTAATATTCGCTAGGGAGAGAGGAAGCTGATTAATTGCATCAATTATTTGACCTCGAATTGTACCTTCTCCTTGAAGATAGGAAAAGAGTAATACAATAAAAAAAAACTTCAACACTTTAACAAGGTTATTTTACAAAAATTGCAATCGCATTTAGTTCTTTTTGCTTTTCGTTTCTTGAGGATGCACTGATATTTCCTTTTTCATCCTCGCTGAAATTTAAGTGCTGTTTTATTGTTGTCGATATATTTTGAAGAACAATACCATTTGCTCCTAAAGAAGCAGCTTCTTTTTTTAATCTTTCCAATGCTTTATTTGTTTTTTGTTGATGAGTAAACTCTATAGAAAAGTCCTTAAATGCTAAGTCACTACTTGCTTCAATTATTGCGATTTTTTCATAAGGATCAGGAAAATCATAATAAACTTTTACATTATTAAAATCTATAGGAGGTTGTGTATCTCCTACAATAACATGAGAAACTGGATAGCAACCTTTTAATGCGAAAAGCACAAGAAAAAACAACTTAAAACCAGATTTTTTTAAAATATTAATATTTTTTGAGACCATATACATCCAACCTATTTTATTTATTAAAATCAATCTACTTTTTTTCGAAAATTAAACTAACAATTATATTACTTATTTTAAATAAACAAAAATCTCACAAGTCAAAATTTCTGTTATTCGATTTGGGATTATTCTTTTTTGATTGTTTCACCTTTCCATTCATTCATCCCATTACTCATATTCAAAGCGTTAAATCCACTTTTATTTAATATTTTTACAGCCATGCCGGATCGATTACCGCTTTTACAATAAACAATTATCTTTTTCTTGCGATACTTGTCTAGTTCTTCAATTCTTTGTTCGAGCTCTTGGACGGGAATACAATTTGTACCTGGAATTGATTTATTTTTATGCTCCTGGATAGTTCTTACATCTAAAAAGTAGTAATCGGAGTTATTTAAAAGCATTATCGCATCATTACTTTCGATATTACCGGACTTATCGCAACAGAAAATAAATAATCCAATATATGAATAAATTGTTATTCTTAGTACAAAGTCAAAGAATACGGTACCATCTCTTTTCAAAACTCTTTTCATACATAAATCTAATTATCATCCCAGAAACAAAAAACTTTGTATTTTACCTCTTTTCTTTTCCAAATAAGATATGCATCGCGATTAAAAGTTAACAGACAATCGTTTTCTTTATTGTTGCTTAGTCTTGCAGTACGGAAAACTATGGATGTATAGAAAGGGCTCATATTTCATCAAAGCACATCACCCATCCCACCTTATACAATCCAGATTACAAAAATTATAATTGATAAATTAATTCTTTAAATTAACTTCCTTTCCTGTAAATGAAATTTTAATCCATGGATGTTTTTTTTGCAAATCTAGTTTTTTGAAATGAAATCAATTTGAAAAGGTTTGAATAAAGATATAACTAAAATTTTTAAACTAAACTAGCCTGTTTTCTTTCTAATTTTTAGTACTATTTATTTTCTAAATATATTTTTTCTTTTGACCCAATTTCTCTTTTGAATAATTTACCTTCACCATCTTTTTCGATTATCCATTCTGTCCCATCACCTTCAATTCTAGTATCTTTTATTTCTGCTGACCTATTTCTATCATTCTGGAACTCTTTTTCCTTCTCCAATAAATTTAAAAATGGAACCTTCATTTCTAATTCATCTATCTTCCTTCCTAATGCAATTAAATGAAATCTATTTTCTCCTTTTAATTCCATATCCAATTTAGCAAAGTATCTTTTTTGTACTTCCAGTTCTGAAAGATTTTCCTCCCAAACACTATCCCAAATTTTTTTTAAATAATCTTTATCTAATTCCATATAAAATTTTACTAAGTATAATCGGATTTAATATCTCGATTTAATATTCTTTCTATTCATAAACTGTCCCAACCTGATTATAGAAAGTCTATTTACCGGCTTCTTTCTGTCTTAATGAGCTTTACCTTCTTTAAAAAATCTATCGTACTGTATATTACCGTTATCATAAAAAGATTCTTCAATTACACCAAAGTCAGCAACTTGCTCAAAGAGCATTCCAATAAAAAATTGAATAATATAAATTTATTCATCGATCAATATAATTTTCTTCCCACAAATAGAAAAGCTATATAAATAATATAAATATCCAACCAGAATCATTTTTAGTAAAAAAAAACAATAATTGAGCAAAACAATTATTTGAGAAGAATCATTTTTTTAGTTTCTCTAATATTACCTGCTTCAATATTATATATATATACTCCTGCTGATACAGGTTGCCCTACGCTGTTAGTAGCATCCCATTTTAATGATTGGTGTCCTGAATTCTGACTCTTATCTATAAGTTTACAAACAAAGTTACCTAGCATGTCATAAACATTAATTGTAACAAATTCATCTTTTGACAATGAATATTCTATAGTAGTATTTAGATTAAATGGATTAGGGTAATTGCATATATTGTTCAAGATACGTTTATCGCTATTTTCAATTTTCATACTTGAACTTTCAAATGCTGATATAGCGACAAGTAATTCTGCATCAAAATCAAACAGAGCCTGATTTTCCCAGGGACTTCCAAATTGTTCGGTTGATATCCAGTCAGGAGCCCAATAGCAAACCCCATGCCCATGATCATTTTCACCGACAAGTGATATTAAATCATAGAGGAATAAAAACTGACCCTGCTCACTTGCTTCATAGTTTTCAAGCAATTGAACCTCTAGGCCAACGATATTATTTGTATTGTCGTTCCATTGTAAAGTGAATGGATATGCAGTTTCAGCTATCAAAACCGGTTTTTGGAACTCATTGCCAAGTTCGTCCATGTTTTGGGCTAAATCTGTGAATGTTCCATGCCACATTGGATAGTATGAGATACTTAACATATCAATTTCAACGCCTTGACTGAAAAGATTGCTAAAAAACCAATTTCCCCCACTACTGACATGCGAAATAATTACTATTGTATCTTGATTATCTAATGCACTGTTTATTCCATTAATGGCATGTGCGAACAATGCTCCTAATTTATTCCATTGAGAATCATTATTGTATTCATTGCATACATACCCATCTGGCCATAATAGACCACAATCAGTTTCATTCCCTACTTGCACATATCTTGGCAAAGTATTTTGATGTTTCAATTTTGATATAACATGGCGGCTATATCGCTCTATACTGTCGCATAGAATATCAAATGTCAAATTTTCCCAACTCGAAGGCTTAGTTTGGCTTGATGGATCAGCCCATGTATCGGAATAATGAAAATTTAGCAATAAATCTAATCCAACATTTTTTGCTCTATCTGCTATTTCAAGAACACTTTCTAAATTATTGTAATGTAATGTTGGTGAATGCCATAATTTAATCCTAGCAGTATTAATTCCCTTATTCTTAAATATTTGAATCGGATCAACTTGAATTCCATTTTCATAAAAACATCCCCCACTATCCTCCACTTGATTTAACATTGATATATCAGCTCCATTTATAAACTGATTACTTTTTACAAAAGACAACATAATCAGAAGTTTAATAAAAATATATCTAATATCCATCCTTTAAACAAAAAAAATCATCAATATAAAATTTAACCTAAATAAAATATACCTTGTTTAAATCTATTTTATAAAGATAGTTAAAGAATCCTTAACTTTTTAAAGTGAATTAAATTTTACTTAAAAATATTTTAGCTTATGTTATAAGCTAATGAATAATTTTATACTTTTCTTTACAATTTCAAGATTAATGATTTCATGTGCTGATGTATTTTATGTGGAAGAAGACTCTAAAGAAGACGAATCTATCGAAGGATATTGGTTTACTTGTGAATTTGGATACTTGGAACCTGATTGTATAATTTTTGATGACGGTGGATTTCTTTTCACAAAAGATGGTAAAGTCTATTACGTCCAAGAACACACTCAAATGTCTAGTGATGAATGTAATCGAGGTCCTTGTTTTAACTATTTTATCGATACAGTAATTGTCGAAAGATAGCTAATAGGTAATTATATTTATAGCAATTCAATTATATTTTTAACTGATTATTTAAATAATTCATGTAATGAAAGGATCACCTGGTCCAATGAAAATAGTTTATTTATGGGAAACTACTGCTTGGGTATTGAAGAGCCTTTTATGAAAAAATATATCGGGGAGGTATTAATTCAATAATTATCAAGATGATCTTGTGAATTAGAATTTGTTTTAAAGGTAAAGAATTTATAGGAATTGGTTTAGCATCAACATCTATCATAAACTTTCTTGCTATAATATCATTAGAAAATATTTAAAAAATCTAATATCTCTCTTTAGAGATTCAATCTTAAATCCAATATTTGATTTTTATTCATAGAAATGTATAGTCTTTCCCTCTTATCGATGAATTCATTTTGAGCTAGTTTTTGCTGCACTCACAGCAATAGTAATGATAGATACCTAATCATTTCCAAATCTAACCGTCGTACCATAAACTAAAGACTGACTACAATAGCAGCAAGGTTTTTGTAAATGACATTAAAGCATAAATTAAAGCATATGAAAACAGCAATATTTATTGACGTCCAAAACATTTATTATACAACTCGAGATACTTTTAAGCGTTCATTTGACTACAAAAAATTTTGGAATCAAATAGAAACTAATAATCAAATATTTATAGCAAATGCTTACGCTATAGATAAAGGGGATGAGAAACAGAAAAAATTTCAATATGCTTTGCAGACTATAGGATTTAATGTAAAACTAAAACCTTATATATCTAGAACAGATGGAAGCGCAAAGGGAGATTGGGACGTAGGTATAACTATTGATATTTTAGAGTCCGCAGAAAAGGTTGAAAAGATAGTTCTTTTATCTGGAGATGGTGATTTTGATTTACTCCTCCAAAGAGTAATAGCAAAATACGGATGTATCGTACATCTTTATGGTGTAAAGGATTTAACAGCAAAATCATTGATAGAGTCTGCCTCAAAGTTTTTTCCTATTTCAAATAACTTTCTAATATAGAGTATTATTATTCCATAAAAAATAATTCTCTATCTTGTATCTCAAAGCAAAGGATCCAAGAAATTCGGATTTGATTTAAGAAAACGATTTTATTTTAGAAAATTATTAAAACAAATATTTCTTTTTGGGCATTTTTTACAATATCTATTTTTCTTTTTATACTTTTTGCAACATTTAGATTTCATACAGTATCCTAATTTATATATATATGATATTGAGAATCAATCGCAATAATTACACAAAAGGGGGAACAGCATTAAACTAATTTAAAATATTGTTTGAATAAGTTCTACTTTAGATATGCTAAAATATTCTGGATGTAAAACTTTGAAAAGTTTCTAAAAATTGAATCGCTTAAAACTAAAACATCAAATATGCTGTCTTTCGAATTTGATAATTCTTTCATCCTTAAAGTAATGGATGTATTTAGATACTAATTCAGCTCTGTATTCATCTGGTCCAGATCTTTCATTTATCCATAATTCAGGAGTATTGGTCGCATTAGTCAAATTCTATAATGTACTCAGCCGATAGGCAGAATCAATAATCCAAATGGTAAAAGCCAACTATTCGAATTTAAATTGTCAATTATAGTGTTAGAACAAAAAAGCACTCGCAGTCAACATAAGGAAAACTTTCTCATAATGTATCTTCGTTCTCATATAGAACATCATACCAGCTATTTAAAATGAACAGAAGAAGAAATAAAAGAATTATTAAATATTTTTCCAAAGTTAATTATACATTAAATATATTTTTATTCTATTCATAACTTTTTCCCGATAAATAAAAGATGCTTTTGTATAAAGCTGAGAATAAGCTAAAGAAAAAAGATGTTAACTATGAAATTATTTTTTTAATTTTTTTTTGACTTCGAAGTAAGATCTATAATAAAATCGAAACCTAAAAATATTTTTCCATTTAAGTGAATTTTTTGATAAAAGCTTATTGATAACTGCAATTGATAGAATAAAAACAAAAGAACTAAATAGTATTTGTTCCACGTATAACAGTCCTATAATGATTGGTAGATAAAAAAATATTGAAAATATTATTGATAAATAGGACCTAACTCCATAGTAAATAACTCCGCTAATTTTATTGCCCATTACTCCCAAAATTATAAAAAAAATAAAATAAGCTACTCCTTGATAATCATCAGGAGGAAAGTTTAAAGCTGAGTTTACAGCCCCTATTCCTGCAAGAGTCCAACATACAATGCAAAAATGAAAAAATTGTTCTAAAGCTTTCATAAAATATGAAAAAATTTATGCATTTATTAGTATCTGCGCATTGAGTCTTTAGCTGCATTCTAAGGGTAAACAAATGCCACATGAATGCTGGGCCTGACCTATAACCTACAACATTAGACGAAGATATGCCATTGTAGCCATTAAAAACATGATATATTCATAATGGAGTACCAAGCAGCGCAAACCCTTTTAAGATATCGATGGCCTATATTCTATAAAACAAAAAACCCCACAGATGTGGGGCTTTTGTTACATACCTATACCAATCAATTTTCATTTTAATATTTTAACAATATTATAATATATTCTTAAATTTTTTAAGATTTATAATATTATTAATTAATTAATATGTAAAATAGATACTTACATTATAGAAGTTTTTTTTGTTAGGATACAAATATTTTCTTTATAAATAAATCGTATGTTTAAAATAATCAGTAGAAAAAAGTACCAAGAATTTGAGAATGTAGGTGGCTTAGATATTTATATACAGAATAGAAAAAGTTAGAAAATAATAGTTCAAAAATATCTACTGGCACATCCTGTTTAATCTATGCATCTAAAAATGAATAGTTATCATTAATTATGAAAGATCAATAAACGTCAATATCATTACCCATAATTATCAAAATGAATGAACCAAAATTTATTATTTTAGCAAATACAATATTTTAAATAATGATTATCGCATTCGTTGTTTTTTTAATGGATGATGTTATAGTATTAAAAATACTAGGAACTAAACAAATTTTCTTTACTAAAGAAAGGTTGACTGTAAAATCTTTTTCCCGTTATTCTGTAAAGCGAATTAGCCAAGGCTCCAATAGCTGGTGGTAAGCCTGGCTCTCCCAATCCAGTAGGAGATAAATTATTTTCTACAAAAAAGACATTGATTTTACTAGGTGCCTGGTTGAATCTTATTAAGTTATATTTATCAAAGTTATTATTTATTACTCTACCATCTTTAAAGTTCAATTCGCTATACAATGCATGACCTATTCCATCGATTATGCTTCCTTCAATCATATTTTTTGCACTATCTTTATTTATTACTATTCCACAATCTACTGCACACCAAACGTTTTTTATTTTTGGTTGGTTCTGAACCATAACCATTTCTATGACTTCAGCAACATATGTACTATGACAAAAATAAGACGCTACGCCCTTGTATTTATTTCCACTATTCCAAGAAGATTTTTCTCTAACTAGCTCTAAAACTTTGATGAATCTTTTTGGATCATAGTCAAACTTTTTTCCTGATGGACTTTGAATCGACTTTTTTAAAAGCTCTAGCCTAAAATCAATAGGGTCCTTTTCACAAATTTCTGCAATTTCATCGATGAAAGATTGCTCAGCACCTGCCGTGAAATTTGATTTTGGAGCTCTCCAGGCTCCTGTAGAAATGTTGGTGCTAGATGATTTATTTTCAGCTAAATAATGATCAATGCTTCCCGCAGGAAATCTGTTTGGAAAGACAGGTCCGCTTGGCAACCCCACACCTTTTACAGAAAAAGCAGTTAACTCATTTTTTTTATTAAAAGCTGCTTTATAAACAGATTTATAAGCTGGGCGATATATACCTTGAGTTAAATCGTCTTCACGTTTATATAGAAGTTTCACGGGAGCTCCAATCTTTTTTGATATCATAGCAGCTTCCAAACCAAAATGAACATATAACCTTCTACCAAAACCACCACCTATTCTTGTCATCTTCACTTCAATATTCTCAGCTGGAATTCCTAAAAGAGATGAAACAGAACTTTCAAGTGTTTTTGGTGTTTGAATAGGTCCAATAAGTTCTACTGAATTTTCTTGGACATTAGCAAAGAAGTTCATTGGCTCTAAGGTGTTATGTGCAATAAATGGGCAAGAATATGTTCTTTCTAGAGTTTTAGTAGCATTTTTAAGTACAATATCCGGATCACCATCTAATCTCTTTTCAGTTGTGGTTCCATATAGTAAATCTTTTTCAAGTCTTAATCTATGGTCTTCAGAATCTTCTAGGTTATCAATCTTCACCCAATTGACTTTTAATTTTTTCTTAGCCTGCATAACGTCCCAAGTTTTATTACCAACAATAGCAATAATTTCTTTAAAAGCATTTACTTCTGCCCAACTTGGATTAGGTGTAGAAGTATCAATTACAAACGCATCAATAACACCGGGCATATCTATTATTTCATCTTTATTAAAACTCTCTATTCGCATACCAAAAGCAGGAGGATGTTCTATCATTGAAATGAGCATGTTTTCAGCTTGAAAATCAATGCCAAACAGGCTCTCCCCTTTAACAATTTTTGGTCCTTCAACATTCCTTTGTGAAGTACCAATAATTGTGTATTTCTCTGGGCTTTTGAGTTTTAGATCCTCCGGAACTTTTATGTGCACTGCTTTTGAAGCAACTTTCCCATAATCAATTTTTATTTTTTTTGATTTATCAAAAATGATACCTTTATCAGTGATTAAATTTTCATAAGGAATATCTAGCTCTTTAGATGCTGCTTTAATAAGCATATATCTACCTGCAGCTCCTGCAATTCTTAACGGGTCCCATCCCTTTTTTATACTAAGACTTCCACCAGCAAATTGTGGATTTTTAAATGAATCTCCATCCAGTTTGCCCTGTTTTACTGTTACATTTTCCCAGCGAGTATCTAGTTCTTCTGCTACGATCATTGGCATCGAAGTCATAACATTCTGACCAATCTCAGGATTAGGAGATAAAATAGTTACCATACCGTTTTGATCAATGCGTATATATCCATTGATTTTAAACCATTCTTTAGGAATTGAGTCCAAAGGCTTCTTGCTAATTAGGTCTTTACAGCTAAGCAACCAATTAAACCCCACTAAAAGGCCACCTCCTATCGCTCCTGAAGTTTTCAAGAATGATCTTCTTCCTATTTTGGTATTAATAATTTCCATTTGATTTTTTGTTGGAAGATGCGGATTTTATTGCTTTCTTAATTCTAGTATATGTACCGCACCTACATATATTACCACTCATTGCGATATCGATTTCATCATCTGGTGGATCACTACTTTTTTCAAGAAGAGCAGTAGCACTCATTATTTGTCCAGCTTGGCAATATCCACATTGCGAGACATCTTCATTTATCCAAGCTTCTTGAACATAGCTGTATTCTCCATCTTTTGACAAACCTTCTATTGTAGTTATTTTTTGTTTCCCTACCGCAGAAACAGGATAAACGCATGAACGAATTGCCTCTCCGTTTAGGTGAACAGTGCATGCTCCACATTGCGAAATACCACAACCGTACTTCGTACCCACAAGACTAAGATTCTCCCTTATAATCCATAATAATGGGGTAGATGGATCTGCTTCTACTTGGTGGATTTTATTATTTACGTTTATTTCAAAGAATTCCAATTTTTTAACACTCAGTAAAAATTTATGGATAAAAATTAAGATAAAAATAATTTATTCAGTATTTATTTTTGCCAACACACCGATACCCAAAAAAAAACAAAACAAATTCCATATGCTACAAAAGTAAATTTATGATAAGTTAATTAAAGTCTGTTAAAGTCTGTCACTACAAAAATATATACAACAAAAAAAATCTATCTCTCAAACATTTAGGATAGCAGTATGATAGCAATTTTCTCTATATATTTCTTGTTCATTGAAAAACTAGCTGAATATAATTAACATTGAATAGAAAATCCGATGATAAGTAGTATTTTTCGACTGCCAAACTTTGTTGAGAAAAAAGTATCAGAAACTTCAAAGAAGCTCTACACCCTTTACTCACTCAGCATCTTACGTTCTGTCTAATAAAAATGTTTAGTATGTATATCTACTGGGAATTAGATCTTTTTATCAATAAAATTCCACCTATATAACATAAGTAGCATTATTCGCCTCACCATCATAAAAATTGTTTTCTAATTACAACTCTCCTACAATACATCCTAAAAGTGATGCATATACTTAGATCTATTCAGCTTTTTCCTGTTTGTAATTATCCCCAAACATTTTAAATCAATTGAATTTCTCGTAATTTATTTATTAGATGCTTAGAAAATCTTTCAAATCCTAAATCATTAAAATGAATCCCGTCGACAGTAGCTTCAGTATCTTGATTTATGCATCCGTCCTGTTCAACTAAATGTAAATTATTAGAGCCTTTTCTTTTTTCATTATCTATTTGTTTTTTCAAAGCCAGATTTTTATGAAAAACAGATTTTATAAATTTTTTATCTGGGTGATTTAAGTTTGACAAATATTGTTCGTGGAAAATTATTGGAGATTTTAGGTTTCTTTTTTTTGATCGTAAAGCTTTTATGAACGGTTTAGTATTTTCAATGACTGTCTTTTCATCAATATTCCACATGCAATCTATAATGAAAATCGCATTTTCTATTTTTGCTAATATCCGAGCAATGGATATTTCTAAGTGTCCATTTCCACTAAATCCAAAGTTTATACAATTTCTATTTAGCTTTCTAGAAATAATATTCGTATATGCCAAACCAGGCCTGGAAGCACAACCACCTTGCGTAATACTTGTTCCGTAAAAAATTAACGGGGGACTATTCTTTTTGAAAAATCTTACGCTAGAATGACTATCAAAACCTAATTCAAGATCAGTTAAAGTATTGTAAAGAGGGAAATAAATTCTATAATATTTGTTCTCCTTTTTCATTCCTTTAAAAAGGTATGTCTCATTTTTCAATTTATTTGGTATACCTACATTAATAAAGTACCACTCATTATTTTTCTTTTGATATAGATCAAAACCATTGACTCCTACATTTGTCATGTGGTTCATTTTAAAGCGATTTTTAAGTGTCCATCTGATCAAAAGCTTCGAAGTGTTGCTTGAAAATGATACACTAACACCTGCGGAATTCTGAGACAAGTCCCAAACTTCTTTACGAACACGACTTTTGTACTTTTGCGGAAATCTTTGAAATTGATATTCTCTAGAACTATTTGGTTCTAAAATACCTTGTACATGTTTTGATTTGATTGTTAAAAACTTCAATTCTAAATAAATATTTTCTAATTTTCAATACAGCATAAGTCAATATGACTCCCTTGATTTGATCTTCATAAGGAGAAAGTTTTCACTTTATTCAAACAAAACAAAATATAGAATAATGACAAGTGAAA
>CACKSF010000037.1 GCA_902602795.1 uncultured Fidelibacterota bacterium | reverse complement strand
GTGAATCATTAACTCAAAATTCTAAAACAATTTTGCGGTGTAATCTTAGTTCCTTTTCATTTGTAAATTAGAATAATAATATCAATAAGTTTATGATACATAAAAAAATGTTAATTTGTTTGCTCGTTGGAATCTTCCCAATAAGCTGCTACAAAAAAGATACTTCCGATCTTACAATTAAAGAATCTTTTATTGACTCTACAATTGTTTCAAACAATGGATTATTACGTGTTTTTGGTAATAAAATTGTCAATAAAAATAACGTACCTATTTCGCTGGCAGGAAATAGTTTTTTTTGGAGTAATGACAATTGGGGCGGAGAACGTTATTACAATTCAGAAGTTGTAGAATGGTTAAAAAATGATTGGAATACGACTATTGTTAGGGCAGCAATGGGAGTTGATGCACAGGGTGGTTATCTTTCAAATAAAAGTTCTAATAAAAATCGTGTAAAAACAATTGTTCAATCTGCAATAGATCAAGGAATTTATGTTATAATTGATTGGCACTCCCATCATGCTGAGGACTTCACAGAAGAAGCTATTATATTCTTTGAAGAAATGGCGAATTTATACGGTGAGTACGAAAATATTATATATGAAATTTATAATGAGCCCCTAGATATTTCTTGGACCGAAACTCTCAAACCTTATGCCCTAAGTGTTATCAGCTCCATAAGAGCAATCGACCCTGATAACTTAATAATTGTAGGAACTCCTGAATGGTCCCAGCGAGTTGATCTTGCTGCGGAAGATCCCATAACAGAATATACCAATGTTGCTTACACTCTACATTTTTATACTGTTTATCATCATGAGTGGCTAAGGGATAGAGCAAGTGAAGCACTTAATAGTGGTATTGCTCTTTTTGTAACGGAGTGGGGTTCTTTAGGATATACTACAATAGATACTGAAGCTGATAAATGGATGAATTGGTGTTTTCAGAATAAAATTACCCATCTAAACTGGGCAGTAAACGATAAAGAAGAAGAGTGGTCTATTCTAAAACCAGGAACCAGTCAACTAGGAGGCTGGTCACAATCAGATTTAACAAACGCTGGTAAATTAGCCAAAAATATTATTTTAAATTGGCCATAATCTAATTGGCTTCTATAAAATTTATTTAAATTTAATAGAAAATGAATATTGATATTTTCATTACAATACTGCTCACATCTGTACTACAATCTATTTTTGGGACGGGTATATTACTTTTTGGCACTCCTATTCTATTAATGTTAGGTAATAATTTTCAAACAACTCTTATTATTTTATTACCCGCATCTATTTTAGTTAATTGTTTTCAGTTACGAAACAACTTTAATAATATTGATCAAAATTTTTATAAAAACTTAACCTTATTTTGCCTTCCCGGAATTTTTATTGTACTCTTTTTTTTTGACTCAAAAGAGTTAAACACAAATTTTATTATAGGAATATTATTAATTATTGTTTCATTACAATCAATGGTGAAGACCATTCAGATTGGGTTAAGACTAGTTCTTAATTACGAAAAGTTTTATCTAGTAGTTATGGGCTTTTTACATGGTTTAACCAACCTTGGAGGTTCGCTTCTTACCGGAGCAATTTTAAGTAAAGATTTACCCAAAAATAGTAAAAGAGCGACCATTGCCGTTAGCTATTGTTCGATGGCATTTATTCAAATATGTACCCTTGTTACAAAGATAAGACTTGATGTTTTTTTAAACAAAAATTATTTAATGTATTGGGTTTCTGCCCCAATAATTTTTGTTGCAGTTGAAAAATATTTATATTATTCCGTAAATGAAAAACTATACAGAAAGATATCAAATTTTTTTCTTTTTTTTATGGGTCTAATAATATTGCTTAAAACTTAAAATATTACAATCGTAAAATACCTAGAAGACTTGGATCTATATTTCTAAAGATAATTTTGATTGTTCCTCGATATATTCTAGAGTTACTAATTTGAAAACCAACGGTGAAGCCCAAATTGATTCTTTTTTATTTTTTTATCATTTTCTAAATAGTATTTAAGCCCTTTCAAAACTGAGGATAAATATTTTTCTAAACTAGGATGAACAAAAAACTTAAATGGAAACCAGTTAAAGGCTTTGTTGCCCTTGTTAAAGAGGTAGGGCCAAACTGATATAGTGATTCTAGAGCCTTTATTTTCATCTTTTATCCTCCAAGAAACAAAAGATGATTTAAACCCTATTTGATTAATAAACAAATCATAGCCAAGATTTTTTTCCCAAAAAATAAATTTTCTTCTCATCGTTCTTCCATTCAAATAAACCAAAATATCTTCAGATTTATCTCCAGACCAGATAATAATATTGTTTGTTTTACAAAATGGATGGAAAAGTTCTAAATTAGATTCTGATGAAATTGTTTTCCAAAGTCTAGAACGATTACACTGGATGATTTGGCTTTGTTCTACGCACCAATTAAAATTTTGCTTAGGATCATTCATTAATTATATTGAAAAAAAGATAATTTTAATTAATTACACAAAATTAAATATTTAATATTTATATATGCTATCTAGAGTTTTTCTAATTAAACAACGTCATTGCTGTGGACATAAATGTTTAATGTGTCCTTATGAAAAAATGCACACTGGAAAATCAAAAAAAATTCGTAAGGAAGTACTTGAGCAATTGCAAGATTGGGAAAAGCAAGAGATCAAAAAACATAATAAACTTAAATTAGACTTTGATCTCTAAATCTATGCTATAATCCCATACCAAAGGCTTGACTATTTTTTTCAAGTTACAGTAGTCCACTGCTTAAATTTTGCCTCTCAGCTAGCATTCTTTCATTTTTTGAAGCAAATTCATTATCCCAATCAACAAGCTTTTTACTCATCAATTTATGAAAAACTGGCGGGAGGAATATTGCTAAATATAACATAGCCAGATATCCATATGGCATCATAGGCGCACCCTTGTAGGGACGTAACTCCCAATATTTTAAACTCGATTTTTCATGATGCGAAGAATGCCTAGTTACATTATAAAGATAAATACTACTCATAATACTATTTGAATTCCATGAATGATGAGGACAAACCTTTTCTCCAGGGACTCTCACCAATCCATAATGTTCTGTATAATTAATTACTTCCAACAAAGACTTTGCAATAAATGCACACAAAAGAAAAATCATAGCGCCCTCAAATCCTCCTAATGCATAAGCAACTGTAGTGATGGACAAGCTTCTTATATATCCGATTATCATTTTATTTTTAATAGATATAAATGAAAATTTGGTTTTCCTACTTTGTTTTAAGAATATGTTCCATGCATCCTTTTGCTCTTTAAGAATTGCTCTAAAAATAAATGCATAAACATTTTCCCCTCTTTTTGCTGTCGCAGGATCAGTTTGCAATCCAACATTTTTATGGTGTCCGTATACATGTTCTAGCGCAAAAGCACAGTCCCATGATAATGATAGAAGCCAATTGCCCATAAACATATCAAATTTTCTTGTTTTCCTGTGAACAAGCTCATGCCCTGGAACTGTGCCCATGACGCCTATAAATAAACTTGAGATAGCAACTAATGAAATTTTATCAAAAAAATAAAAAGAGTTTTTGACCTTGCTGAGATTTATATTAAGATATTCTGATATTATCCTGGATTCAGCTACATTATTGGAAAGCAAGCTAATTGTCATTAATAAAAACAAAACTAATAAGGGTAGATTTATATACATCGGCAGATTTAAAAAGAATGGATGGGAATAATGATCTTTAGAATCTTCCTCACTAATCAAAATATCACCAAGAATAATTAGTAATGAAAATCCGAAAAACAGGATAGTAGGTCCGCTTTGTACTGCTAAACACAAATAGAAGCCAACAATTAATGTTAAAGTTGATATATAATATTTTAAATATTTCATAGATTCCACTAAATTAAAATTTAATACATATAATTAACAACTTTAAAAACAGTATCGTTGTTAATCAATGATGCTCAGCGAAAAATATTTTAAATTACGTATTATGAATAAGCTTAATTAAGACATTAATGAAGTTACCCCTTTATTTCATATCTGATGTCCATTTAAAACTTTCAATAGATCAAGCAGAAAAAAATAGACGCAAAAAGCTATATCGACTCCTTGATAAAATATGCGAGACAGGTGGAACGTGTTTTTTTGTAGGTGATCTATTTGATTTTTATTTTGAATATCCTGATGTTATTCCAAAGGCATATGCTGATTTTTATGAAAAAGCATCAAATATGAAGAAAAGTGGCGTCCATCTTCA
The DNA here is from genome assembly GCA_902602795.1 of uncultured Fidelibacterota bacterium. Lineage (GTDB taxonomy): Bacteria > Fidelibacterota > Marinisomatia > Marinisomatales > UBA1611. The sequence continues at coordinate 10,270 of CACKSF010000037.1, read as the reverse complement.
TTTTTTAACAGGAAACCATGATCACTGGTTTCAAGATTTTTTAGAAACCAACATAATGAACAAGATATATACCGATGATTTAGACATAATTGTTAACGGTAAGAGATTTTTTATTACCCACGGAGATGGTATTCTAAGTTGGGATCATGGTTACAGATTACTTAAAAAAATAATCCGGTCTAAATTTTTCATAACTATTTTTCGTTGGATACATCCCACAATTGCCTATAAAATAGCTAAATTTATTTCCAGAAGCGGCAAAGAGGATATGCATGAGGCTGAATTCAACAAAGATGTTAAAAATGAACTTCAAAATTTTGCAAAAAACCAATTTAAAGATGGCTTTGATTACATGATCTCAGGTCACTATCATTTAAGCGAAATATATAGTATAGATAAAGGAAAGTTAGCTGTTTTGGGCGACTGGTTTCATCGTCCTAGCTATGCCAAATTTGATGGAAAAGATTTATCTCTTCTTCATTGGGAAGAAAATGTATAGGAATTTTACTTTAATACTCTCTATTCTTTTCATTTTCCATGGGTGCTCTATGGTTAAGGGATTATTTGGAAAAAAATCAATTGGAGATCCAAATGATCCTGATTTTTTGAACAGAGTCCAGGAATTAAAAAGTGCATATAGGGAAGGTAATATTCAGGCATTAGACGAATTGATCGAAGTATATGAAAATCCTGATCTTCATATAAAACTACGAACTGCAGCTGGAAAAACCTTAGCACAAACTGAGCATCCAAGAGCGCTCCATTCTATATCTGAAATGGTAGCAACAACAACAGCTCTTGATTATGCTCTGCTAAATGAGTCAATAAAAATGCTTGGCATGTTTAAAGAAAATCCAAAAGCAGCAGATGCATTAGTACGTTCTATGCACAAAATGGAGGATAAAACAAATGAAATACACATTTCATTAATTAAAAATCTAAGACGTGTACGAACAAAGGATCAAATTTTGGCTCTCTTAGATCTATACGAAGTTGCAAAAAGTAATATGTCAAGAACAGAGCAACTTCTAGCAGAATCAATGGGCGCAATAGGAAATGATCAGGTCATTCCTATCCTCACCCAAGTAGCTAAAGACCCTAAAATTAATATTGGAATACGAAATCAAGCAGTAGAAATATTAGGAAAGAAAAAGCCAGATGATGTTGCGGTTGCTTTTGCAGAACTCTTGGGCGATCCTAATACAAACCTTGAAGTTCGTGAATTTGCTCTAAATACTATGAAAGGAGTCAAAGAAGAGAATTTAGTATTAGCTCTTCTAAATACTTACAATATGGGAAAAACAGAATACTACAGTCTGTTGAATACTATGTTAGATGCGCTTGGTGAATTTAATGACCCTGAAGTAAAAAAAGCCGTAATAGAAATTGCTCATAGCAATGACTATCCAATGGATATTCGAAAAAAAGCAATTGATAACCTAGCAGTTTTTAATGACCCCTCTATTTTAAATGGACTTTTACCGATGCTTGAAAACAAAGACAACTATATATATTATGATAATATTATCAATATGGTCTATAAATTAGGTGAAGAAAAAAAGAATGCCGAATCCGTTAGACGTATGGCATTTAAAGCTCATTTTTCAAAAAGAGAATATGATTAATTCTATTAAATGTATTCTTTTCATTATTTTTATTGGTTTATCCTATGCGGAAGAAAAACCACTAAAGATCAATATTACAGGTAAAGTTCTTAATAAAAATGCCACCGGTTTGAAAGGTGTAAAACTTGTGATTGAAAATAACAATGGTAAAAAATTTGAAAATGAAAAATCCGGAAAAGAAGGAAAATTTAAGTTTAAAAAAGTCAAACTACTTCCAGGTGAGTATATCCTGAAGGGAGACCACAAAAGAGATGGATACGGAGAAATTAAATTTTTTATTGACAGTACTGATATTGATCTTACTTTAATAATACCTACTGAAGAAGAAAAACTTATAGTCCCATTAATTCAAGAAAAACTACCACAGCAAAGAACTATTACTGAAAAAGAAACTTTGAAATTTGAAGAATATTTTTTTGAATATGAATCAAATCTCGAAGCTTTAAAACAAGAGATAGATTCTTTAAAGAGCGTTGTGAAAGGGTATGAAAAGAAACAAACAATGCCAAACGTTGGAAGAGAAATTTTAGATTTAATTGTAATACCAGAATATCAACATCGCGTTGAATTACAAAATGGGACAGTAGTTTCCGGAGCACTTTTAGATGAGACGGATTCAACCTTAACCTTAAAAACACAAATTGGGGCATTAGTATTAAAGAAAGAAATGGTTGTCAAGATGGATGAATTAAAGAAACCAGGCCCTAAGGTTGTGTTTGTAGGAGATCCATTTATTGACTTTTACCCAAATAAGCAAATTTTTTCCGGCAAAGTGAAAAATATTGGTGAAATTCGTGCAGATTTTGTTAGAATAGTCGTTAAACTATTTGACCAAACCACAAAAAATGCTGGAAGGGACTCTATATTTGTGAAAGGAGATAGAACTGTTTATGAAACAAATGTAATAGCCGATACTGCTCTGAAACCTGGAAAAACAGCATCCTATTCTTTAACAGTTCCTATAAAAAAAGGACGCAAAGCAGAGTATCACACAATGGATATTCATTGGGAACAAACCAAATAAAAAATTATAATCTCATTCTAGTTTTAATAATTATATCCGTACTGCTTAAATATGACTCAAATTCTAGCCGTAAGATTAAATTTCCCGATTCGCCCGTATATAAAACCTTGATATGCGTTTTACACATGCACTTTATTTTTAGATGGTAGCTTATAGCCTGGTGTACGAGTTCAAGAAGCAATGCGAGATAAATTGGATGTAATTGCTACTACAAAATTAATATTAACCTTGGAAGGCTGATATACTACATCCTGTTACAAATATTATTATTAGAGTAAAACAATAAATTGTATTTAAATTTTCATCATATTTCGGTTCTAATTATCATAGAATTACAATATTTGATTTGTAAAAAAAGGAAAGAATGAAAAACAAATTAGCGCTTAGTTTTATTGCATATTTTTATTTCTTTGCAATAACATATATTTACGCACATAAAAATCACTCAAATAAACCTAAAATGCCAGCAATCGGTGTAGTCCAAGGTACTGTTGTAGATTCATTATCATCTTCACCTCTTGAATATGCTTCTGTATCTCTGGTTGAACTTGAACATAATGAGCTAGTAACTGGAGGACTTACTGATAAAAACGGATACCTTAACATTACAGAAATCCCTCTTGGTAGATATGTAGCGGTTGTTGAATTCATTGGCTATGAAAAAAAAGAAATAGGTCCCATCAATCTTTTTCCTGGTCAAGGAACTGGTATACAACACAATCTTGGAAAAGTAAACTTAAATATTTCTGCTGTAAATCTGGGAGCAGTAGAAGTTATTGGAGAAGAAAGTACTTTCATTCAAACAATTGACAAAAAAATATTCAACGTTGGACGCGACCTATCTTCTTCTGGCGGGACAGGAACAGATGTTTTAAGAAAGGTACCATCTGTTGATGTAGATATTGATGGCGTTGTAACTATTGCTGGAGATGCTAATGTAACTGTACTAATTGATGGTAAACGAAGTGGTAGGACTGGGAGTGGAAGACGAGGTAATGTAGATCATATTAATGCAGCTATGATAGAAAAAGTGGAAGTTATAACAAACCCATCAGCCAAATACGACCCGGATGGTGTTGGTGGAATTATTAATATTGTTATGAAGAGGGGTGCTTTAGATGGATTTAATGGTACAGTTTCATCAATGTTAGGCGAATATCGTAAACAAAACCTCAATGGGAATATTAATTACAGAACAGATAAACTCAATATATTTACCAATGCCAACTATCGTACAGGTAATAGGATAGGAAGTGGAAAAAGAGAATTTGATTATGAATATCCATCTTCCTCAGATAAAGTTTATACAAATACTTATCGTAAAAAAACCCCGATTGATTTTGGACTCAGATTTGGTGGCGACTATTATCCTTCAAAAGCAAGCACCATTGGTTATACTTTTGATATTTCTGAACATAATGAAACAACCATTCAAGAATTCAACTATTTAGAAAATACATTAAACCCTAATATGGTGGGAATCTTGGAAACAACTGAAACCGATGATGGTCTACACATGGATCATGTGCTTTCTTATGAGAATAAATACGACTCTAAAGCCGAATTGCTAAAAGCATATGTAAGTTATTCTTATGAAGTTGATGATGTATACGAAGTTGGTGCAATGGACTCAGATTATGGTGCTAACTTTTCTGGAAACTCGACTAAAGCATCTGAAGATAATAATAATTTCACAGCATCCATAGATTACGAAAATAAATTTGGGGAAAAATTAGGTTATGAAATAGGGGCAAAAGCCACAATTAGAGATTTTGAGAAGGACTTAACCTATTTACAAAATATTTATGAAAATGACTATGAGGAAGATATTTACGCAGCATATATGGTTACTCAATATGAATTAACTGATAGGTTCGGCTTTAAATTTGGTGCCCGAGCTGAACAGGTAGAAACTTTTGCTGATCTTAAGGGCCCCGATTTAGCAGAAAATGATTCAATTAATATCCTTACTTATTTATTCGAGAAGGGTATCACTGAAGGGCCTTTTAATAAAGATTATTTTAAAATTTACCCTAGTGCATTTTTACTTTTTAAACTTACTGATCGACAAACTTTTCAATTTGGTTATTCTAAAAAGGTAAATAGGCCCGGTAGAAGAACTATCAGTCCATTTCCTGATAATACTTTTGACATCACTAGATTAAGAAACGGAAACCCTTACTTAAAGCCTGAGTATAGCGATGTAATGGAGTTAACCTACTCAAGTAATTCTAGAAAAATGAATGTAAGCTTATCTACATCGTATAAAAATACACAAGATGTAATTATGTGGTGGGATAGAGATTATATTACATTTGACTCTACTACATATGAAATAATGAGCGCAGGGAATGCTGACAATTCTAAGAGTCAGAATTTCAGTGGTAACATTATGTATCGACCAATGCCTCTAGCCAGTATCATGATGTGGGGCTGGGGATGGAACTCATTTCAAGAAGGCATTAGTGTCGACGGTGATGGGAAAAGTAGAGGGTTTGGCTTTGGGGGGAGATTAACACTAAACCTTCCAACCATTGCAAGAATTGAACTTTCAGGAAACGGTAGAGCTAAAATGAAAATTACAACTGGAGAAATACCCGCCAATTACAGAATAAATCTTGGGGTTCAGAAATCCTTTCTTCAAAATAAATTATCTGCAACCTTTAAAGTGGATGATGTTTTTAATACTGGAAAATTTATTATCGATACGAATAATGAAGTTACCAATTCAGCTACAGGTGAAACATATAGGCAATTAATGTATGCTGAGCGACAAAGACAAAGACGTTTTGCTTCAGTAGTACTAAATTATAATTTTGGTAAGCAGCAAAAGAAAAAGTGGAGCAAAGGTAGTTTTTCCGGTAGATCTGGTGGAATGGATGGTGGAATGGATATGGACTATTAATTTATGGCAAGCGAATCCGTTCAACCATTTCCTTGATTTCTTTTGGAGGAGGATCATTCTTTTTTGATACAATATAAGCAGTCATAAAATTAACGATTGCACCTATGGCTCCGAAAGCGTTTGGTTCGATCCCCAAAAACCAATTTGGTTCCATATTCCCAAGAAAAGATGTAGACTGAATAAACATAATACCCTTATGCTGGAAAACATATAAAAGAGTAATCCCAATCCCTGCCAGCATTCCATATATTGCTCCTTCTTTATTCATGTTTTTCGAAAAAATTCCCATCATCAATGCAGGGAAAATAGATGATGCAGCCAAGCCAAATGCTAAAGCTACCGTGCCTGCGGCAAAGTCTGGTGGATTGAAACCAAAATAACCGGCAACAGCTATAGAAGCAGCCATAGCAAAACGACTTGCCTTAAGCTCTTCCCTCTCAGAAATATCTGGCCGAAAAACACCTTTCAATAAGTCATGCGAAATCGCAGATGAAATAGCCAATAGTAATCCTGCAGCAGTTGACAATGCTGCTGCCAATCCACCCGCAGCGACTAATGCAATCACCCAGTTAGGCAATCCAGCAATTTCTGGGTTTGCTAAAACCATAATGTCACGATCAACCTTAATCATTTCATTTGTTTTATATCCATCGTACTGGATTAAACCATCTTGATTTTTATCTTCAAATTTTAACAACCCCGTTATTTCCCAATTTTTAAACCACAAAGGCCTGTTTACATAAGATAGATTACTTTCTTCACCAGGCTGTTCAATCGTAGTAATAAAGTTTAATCTAGCCATTGCCGCTACTGCTGGAGCAGTGGTATATAGTATGGCTATAAATAATAAAGCCCAACCAGCAGATAGACGTGCTGCTTTTACGGAAGGCACGGTAAAAAACCTCATAATAACATGTGGTAAACCAGCAGTACCAATCATAAGCGATAGAGTATAAAAAAACATATTAAACAAGCTAAGCCGTGCATGAGTTGTATATTCATCAAATCCTAAATCAGTTACTATTTTATCTAAAGTATCAAGTAGATATGTGCCATCTTTTATTGTACTACCAAGTCCTATTTGAGGTATCGGATTCCCCGTAAGCATAAAAGAAATAAAAATCGCAGGGATTGTATAGGCAATTATCATAATTACATATTGTGCTATTTGGGTGTAAGTAATTCCTTTCATCCCACCCATTACAGCATAGATAAATACAATGATCATCCCAACCATAAGACCCTGATCGTAATCAACCTCGAGAAATCTAGAGAATGCAACGCCAATACCTTTCATCTGACCAATTACATATGTTACAGATGCAATAATTAAACATAAAACAGCAACTACTCTAGCTGTCTTAGAATAATATCGATCGCTTATAAATTGAGGCACCGTAAAAGAACCATGTTTCCTCAAGTACGGAGCAAGTAGCAATGCCAAAAGTACATAACCGCCTGTCCAACCCATCAAAAAAACTGATCCTCCATATCCTAAAAATGCAATCAAACCTGCCATGGAAATAAACGATGCAGCGGACATCCAATCAGCAGCAGTTGCCATACCATTTGCAATAGGGTTTATATCGCCCCCAGCTACATAAAACTCTTCTGTACTTCTGGCACGGGCCCAAAAAGCAATACCAATATAAATAGCAAATGTGATACCAACAATGATAAGCGTAAGAGATTGGAGGCCCATTTAAAAATGTAATTTTTTATTAATTCGAGACTCCATGTCGATTGTCTATTCTGCCAATTGCATAAACATAGTAAAAAATTAATACAACAAAGGTATAAATTGATCCCTGTTGAGCAAACCAAAAACCTAATTTATATCCACCGATCCTAATATTGTTTAGATATTCAACAAAAATAATGCTAAAGCCATATGAGACAACAAACCATATTGCTAAACACTTTATAATTAAACTAATATTTTCTGACCAGTATGTTTTTTTGTTAGACATATCAAATATGATGTGTTTTTGGAAGATTAGAGTTCTATTTATTTCTACTATATCAATTCAAGGGATTAAATATAGCACTAATAATAGTTAGTATTGTGATTTTGAAGAGCAGCCTAAAATTTAGGCGGAGGGCATATTTTTCTTTTGAATAATATCGCTTTCTAAAATATTCATAAAAATATCTTTAATCAGAGATAATCTCTTATTTTCACTATTCATTAATATTAATTTCTTTTTCACAATTAGGGGAAGCTCAAATCCTTGCAGAAATTCATATGACAGTTTTTTCCCCATATGCATTTCAAGACTATTGCTAATCCCTACCTTAATTAGTACCTGTAAATAAAGCTCTTGGATATTCTTACATAATTGTTCGTTACCATCACTGTTTAGAGGAACATAATTTATTTCACCAATAACTGTCTCCCCCTCCATTCTTGTATTAATGACTTTAAACTGTTCTACTCCTTTAACAAGTATATCATATTCACCATTACTATATTTTTTGTATACTTTCTGAACTTTAACTCTGCATCCCTTTGTACAAACCACATTATTTTCATTAAGAATAATGCCAAATGGCTTATCCTCCTCAATATGATCTCTAACCATTATTTTATACCTTGGCTCAAAAATATGTAATGGAAGCAATTCATATGGAAGCAAAACTAAATTAAGAGGAAATAGTGGAAGACTAGTCATTATCTATTTTTTACTTTTACCTTTTTAGGTTTTTGTGATTTAAAGGTACTTAATAGTACAGTGTTTAAACCTAATATTCCTAGCATCAAACTAAATTTATGTGTTTCATAATTAGTGCCGAAACCAAAAAAGAATGAAATAAATTGTAATGTAACAATAAAAATAATATAAAAAGATATGTACTTTAACATTTATAACTCCGTATCGCTCAAATCGCTCAAAAATATGTTTTTTTTTGAACTTAATACAAATAGATTTTATATCACATTTATAATAAAATACTCATGATAAATATACAGATAAGAGGCTTCTTGTCGAAAATTGAGATTCAACCTATATCTGAAAGTGAAAAAAACTTTTTACTCAACTTTATCGGTGATTCAAAAATGACATTATCCGAAATATTACTAGATAAAAATAAATTCAATTTAAATAGTTCTAAAAAATTAATTTTCCCGAATGTAACAGACGATGCAGAAATTATAATTACCTCATTTGCTGAGAATGACTATTATAATGATGGTTATGCTTTTTTTAGGGAAAAAGTAAACAACATGACGGATAAAGCTTCTACTTTAGAAAATCTAGCATTAAAAGATTATGGATTAATTAAAGAAAAAATATATTATGGATGTTCATTTGAAGGCAATGTAAAAGAAGCGAATTATAAAAATTTTGATAAAAATAATGTTGACATTGAAACGGTAACGATACCTTTTTTGAGAAAAAACTATATTAATAATGTCTTTTTTTGTAACCAAAAGATTCATGATGAAATAAAATCAAAAAATCAATTTATTAAACATAAAGCAGTCCTATACGAAAATAGTTACAAAAATAATCAAAAAAGTAAAAGTAACTTAAATAACTCAGAGTTCAATATTATAACCTACTCTGAGCATGGTAATGGTTAATTAAGTGAAGTTCGTTAAAAAAATTAAATTCATACTGAAATATTTCGTTTTAACATTTTTAAAATGGACACTCCCTATGGTATTGATATCGATTTTATTTATTTTGACCATTCTTCTAATATTTTAACTATGTTACGTTTACTCAAAAACAAGACGTTCCTGCTTTTTTTTATAGGCAATATCACTTCTTTAATTGGATTTGGTTTTAATCTTATTGCTATTAGTTGGATGGTATTAGAAAATAGTGGTTCAGAATACCTTTTAGGAAAAATTATGGCATCTGCAACTGCTCCTGGTTTAGTCCTGGCTATTTTTGCAGGAGTAATAATCGATAAAGTAAATCGAAAATGGTTATTGGTTTTTCTTGATATTTTTAGAATGCTAGTAATCACAGGATTCCTTTTTTTTATTTCAAATAACCAATTTCAAATTTCGATGCTGTATCCGGTTGCTTTTTTTATGGGGTTAGGAAATTCTTTATTCTGGCCAACAGCTCAGGCATTTGTTCAAGAACTTGTTTCAGAAAAAGATTACTTTGATGCCAACAAGCTACTTTCTGCAAGCTATCAGGTAGGATCTATATTGGGAGCTGGTATTGGAGGACTAATTGTACATGCATACAGTCCCATAGTAACTCTCTGGATAAATATAGTAGCTTATTTAGTTTCTGCAGTTTTTATATCTCTTGCTCCATTTAAAAGAAAGACACCAAATACAGATGATAAAAGCTTATATGATTCTATTTTGAAAGGATTTTCGTATTTGAAAAATAGAATGGATATTCTCATTCTTGGATTAACTACAATATTATCTGACGTTGCTATTTGGGGCTCTCTATCTGTCCTTACAATTACCATTTCAAAAGAAATTTTTCAAAAAGGTAGCTTAGGGTATGGGATAATGGATGGATTTTATGGAATTGGAGCATTACTTTCCACAATTGTAGTTGGAATGGTATTATCAAAGTTTGGGAAAGCTTCCTACTTAATCTTTTGTTATGCTGTTGCAGGTTTTATGTGTTTAATAACTCCAATTACAGCAAATATATATTTTGCAGGTATCGCCTATTTTATTATGGGTTTACATAACAATTCTGCTCGAATTATTGTACGAACAATTTTTATGGAAAA
>CACKSF010000036.1 GCA_902602795.1 uncultured Fidelibacterota bacterium | reverse complement strand
AAACAAATTTAATAGTTTATGCCCAAGCTTATAACTCTCCTATTGTCAACCTGTCTCAAATATCTAACTATCATCCCATAATTAAAGAATAATATTATAGTGTCCTATTTTATTGGTAGTAAGAAAATATTATATAATGTTACAAAAATGTAGCCTGAATGAAAATTATTAACCATGCTAATAAACTTCTCAATATCGAATAGACATCTACTTTATCAATTAAATTAACATAATACATATGAGATAGAATAACTAAGAGCATACCTATGATTATTTCAAAAAAAGCTTAGTAAATAAGGATTATAAAAGGAATTGTTAAAAGTAAATGTTTATTCGTTACATTTTTAAGGTAAAAATAATAATTTTCTCTTTACAAACAAAAACCCCACAAATGTGAGGCTTTGTAATGTGAGCGAGAGACGAGATTCGAACTCGCGACCCTCACGTTGGCAACGTGATGCTCTACCAGCTGAGCTACTCTCGCAAATCTAATTTGAGTCTATGACAAAGTAAGTTATAAAGTTATCATTAGTATTTGTTTCTAACAATGTAGTTTTGAAAAGAATTTTATAATTTTCAATGATCATGCCCACTGTGATCAATTTTTGCCTTCTTGATTTCTTTTACTTCTGGTTTTAATGCATTACACTTAGATAATGATTGATTAACAAAGGATAACATTTCTGAATCATCTGTAATTTTTTTATTTAAACCAATGGTCTTGTAAATAATGGTATTTTTTGCTTTTGCAATAGCATCTTCTGATGTTTTCAAATCTATTCTGTATTGATCTATTAGCTTTAACACATTTGATTGATCTTTATAAATATCTACCAATTTTTTTTCAGGATCTTTTTTTTGAAGTTTTTCAAATCTTTTCTTTACGTTTTTGATTTTTTTCTCGTGATCGGATATATTTACAAAGGGACTACTTGGGTCTTTGAGTTTGGCTTCAATAGTCTGTAAATACTTACCCTGTTTTCCACATGAAAACATATACGGACCATTTTCACTTTGTGGAACATTAGTTCTTGTCAAATTTGTCGATCCACTAGTTACAATAAAATCAGCATTTTCAAAGTTTGTTGCTAAACTTTTTTGTGATTGTCTATCTGTATTAATAAGCATAATGATAATATCCGTTTCATCCGATAACTTATCTATGTAAGAATTACCAGCTTGAATAAAATCATCAGCAAATACAACTGTCGAAGTATCCGGTAAAAGACTAGACACACCTATTATTCCAACGGAAAGATCTCCTCTTTTTACAATAATGTAAGGTTGAAATAGTAACTGTTTTGTCTTTGCATTTCTCAAATTTGCAGATAAGAATGGTATATCTGTAGTATTAGACATCTTTTTCAAAAAGGACAAACCGTTTAACAATTCATATTTTCCTACATTAATCGCATCGCAGCCAATTTTACCATAACCTTCAAGTACTGCGCTTGCTCTATATTCCTCAGATTTAATATTATTTTTATTTAAATTAGTCGTGCTAAAAAGAAGGTCTCCGGCATCAAGGATAATTGGATTTTTCCCTTCTGACTTTAGCTCATGAACTTTTGAATATCTTCTGGACAGACCGCCCATAGGATTTTTCTTTCAACCGCAAGGATCAAGTTGACCATGCATACTTCCAGACATTACTAACGTAAAATCACCAGTTTTATCAGCATTCGAGCATGATGTTATAATTAGGAGTATAACCATGAAGGAAAAAATAACATTACTAAATTTTATCATATTAATTACCCGCCACTTATTTTTGGTTTGAACCCTTCTTCTTCAAGTATAGTTTTAACTATGTCTCTTTTGTTTCCTTGAATAATAATTTCATTATTTTTTATAGAACCTCCCGTAGCACATTGCCTTTTTATTCTTTTTACTAGATTTTTCAATCTATCATCGGTTTGTACAAATCCTTTAATTACGGTAGTAATTTTGCCACCTTTTTTTCTATCTAAATGTAATCGGATGTTTTGATCTATATTGAATGAAGTATCATCTGTTGTTTCTTGATTTTGAGTTATCAAAGAATCATCAGTTGAATAAACTAATTTATCCTTTATCATTGCATTTATCATACTAATTTTTAAAAATATTGTTTCAATATATTATGAATAAAAATACTAATTTTATAATATTATAAATTATTATCTATTAAAAGTTTAATCATTGAAAAAAAGTCCATTATATAGTCCTTTTTTTTTGTTAATACTTTTTACCAGTTATTTACAATTATATGGACAAAGAAAAGGTAATCTAAAAAGTACAATCTCCTCGTCAGGATTTTTTGTTGAAGATTTAAACATAAATTACAAACCCCATAATACAGCCACAGATTATTACAATATTAAGCTTGAAGAATTTAAATTTGGATTTGCTAACATTAATATAAATACATGGCAAGATTCTAACTACTTGAACCCAAAGTTTGAGTTTTCTGGTCCAGAAATTTCTCTTGAAAATTTAATCATTAATGCAGAGTTATTTAAGCCCGATTGGATTGCAAATGAAAAAATAAAAAGAATAAATAACCGACAATCATATCCCAAGCAAAAAATCGAAGAAATAAATAATTCTATCCAATTATTCCAGACCGACAACAAAAAATTACCTAGCAGTATAAATGATCTGATAATTAATAATTATTTAAACACATCGAGGAGCTCTCTAAATAATAAATCATGGACATATGCTCTAGATCTCCCATCAAAAATCATTGCAAAACCAACTAAATTAAATCCTATTCCAAAAACAAAATCAATACTTTACGACTTTAATTCTAAAAAATTTATCATAGACCCATTAGTTGATTCTTTAGGAAACGTGCCACATCTAAAATGGCTCTATAGCTTTAAGATAATAGGAATTAATTCAACTACTTCTACAAACCTAGACCTCAATTTAAATGATAAGAATTCTACATTCTCCCTAATGATGGATTATGCAAAGTTTCAGATTAAGGATATTTACTTTACAGTAGAACCTGAGCACAAAGTTGAAGACAAATCAATTATTTCATTACATGATTTATTTATAGAAAGCCAAAATCTTATCATTGATGGGGATTTTGATTCTTCACTTACTTTCCATCAAGGTGAAGGACAATTCAGAATTAAAAATTTTGAGCTAAAAGTTCCTGATGCATTAAGTAAAGAGCCCGACATTAACAACTTCTTATCTCAAATTGGTGTTTGGAATAATTCTGTTGCAATAAGACTTATTGATTGTAAAATAAAAATGATCAACCAATTTACCGGAATTTTAGAATTAATGATTCACACACCCTTTATAAGAGCATCTTTGGAGGGTAACCTATCTTTTAGACAACCAGATGGTAATTCACCAGAAATAAAATTTCATGAGGCAAAATTAACCCTACACCCAATAGCACTAGGCCTAAAAAAGTGGATTAAAAATTGGGAGAAAAAAGAGGGGCTGACCTTAAAAAGAAAAGGACCAGCAATAATTATCAAATTTAATGGTCCCATTAAGAGTTTAAACTCTCAATCACTTAAAAATATTACATTTTTTTAAAACTTAACAACCAATCATAAACTTCTTTATTTTCATAGGTTTTTGTCCAAGAATCATGCATAATATTTGGATAAGTAGTTAAGTGAATATTTTTATTTTTTTCTTTTAAATATTTATAAATTAATAACGAACTCTCTATTGGTATGACATCGTCCTGCTCACCATGGAATAACCAGATGGGTGTATTTTCTAAACCACCTAAATCATTTGTAATAGTTCCTCCGCATATTGCAACTATAGCTGTAAATAATGACGGGACTTTCAAAGCTAATTCAAGAATTCCAAATCCTCCCATACTTAACCCAGTCCCATAAACTCTCTTTTTATCTACCTTCAAATCTAAAATTGAATAATTAATTAATTTTTCAAGAATATTAATATTTTCGCTGTTAGACCACCATATTCCATCCCGACATTGCGGAGCAATAGTTATAAACGGGAAATGAACTCCTTCTTCAATTCTTTTTGGAATACCATGCTTTTTAATTGAATCAACGTTATCTCCTCTTTCACCGGCTCCATGTAAAAATAACACTAAAGGATATGATTTTTCATCATTGTAGTATTTATCTGGAAGATAAATTAGATAATCAATACTATGTATTTGGTAAAAAGTTTTTTTCTTTAAAATCATTATTTTGAATCACAAAATTTATAAAAATTTACATAGACTATTTTATCATAATAAGTTTTATAATATCTTGCGAAAAATCAGAATTAACCACGCCAAAATAAATACCCGGTGATACTTGAATGCCATATTCATTTCTACCATCCCATTTAAGCAATTTTACTCCTGATTGTAAAATTCCATTAAATAATAATTTCACTTCTTTACCAAGCAAATCAACAATTTTAACTCTTACGCTTTTTTTTCTATTTAAATCAATAAAGATTGTTGTATGAGGATTAAATGGGTTTGGATATACTTTTAATCTGTTTAAAAAAGGAATTGAATTTTCATCTAAAATTTTCATATTACCGCAATTTAGAGTATCTTGATATCCTTCAACTCCTTGAATGCAAAATGGATACGGTTCACAAAACATATTATTAGATATTTTAAATGATATAGAGTCTTCCCATTGTAAATCTAAATTGCAAATATTTTGAGGAATAACTCCTGATAGATTATTATATTCAATTCTAAATTTATCAAGAGAAATTAGTTCGCTTATATTCGCTCCTAAAGTTCCACTCAATTGATTATTGTGTAAAAAGAGTCTTTTTAGATTCGTTAATCCAAAAATTTCAGAAGGTATAAATCCGCTTAAATTATTGTTGTGGAGGTAAAGTATCTCTAATGAATTTAAATTTCCAATGGAAGTAGGTATAGAACCGGAAAGATTATTGTTCCGTAAATTAAAATGTGTTAATGAAATTAAATTTCCTAATTCTTGAGGAATAGAACCAGATAGATCATTTTGGAATAATCTTATTTCTTCAAGGCTAGCTAAATTACCAATTGAATTTGGAATATTACCTGACAATTGATTAAATGCGAGGTTAAGGTATTTCAATCTATTCAAATTGCCCAGTTCTGTTGGAATAGAACCATTTAAATTATTATTTGAAAGATTCAAGTAGTGCAGATTAGTAAAATATCCAATTTCTATTGGGATATTCCCTGACAATCCTGCATTAGAAAAATCTAATTCTATTATGTTCTCTGCATGATATAAACTGTCCCATAAGGAGACCACACCGTCGCAATTAATTATATTTTGATTTAAAGTGACATCTTCTAAACATATAGGATATGGAGGGCATAAAAAATTATCCGAGATATTAAAACTGTAGATGCTTTGCCAATCAAGTTCAAGTGCGCATACAGATGAAGGGATTTCACCATAGATTTGATTATTCTGCAATTGTAAATACTCTAATTCTGAGCAATAACCTAATTCAAGAGGTAACTCCCCATTGATTTGATTATTATTCAAATATAAACTAGATATATATTCTAAATTACCTATTTCAGATGGGATAGAACCTGATAACTCATTTCCAAATAAAAACAACTCTACTAAGCTCGTTAGAAGTCCTATTTCATTCGGGATGGTTCCAGAAATATTATTATTGGAAAGATCTAAATACATTAAGTTTGTCAGTAGTCCTATATTTCCTGATATTTCTCCACTCAATGCATTACCACTTAAATTCAAACCTATTAAATTTGCCAAGTCAAACAATTGACTTGGCAAACTCCCTTCCAAAGCATTTTCAGATAAATCTAAAAATAGTAAGTTCTGCAAATTAGAAATTTCCTCTGGTATGATTCCCGCAATGCCTTCTTCTGAAAGATTTAGCTCATAAGTTGACTCAATAGAATAACAATTTCCCCATAGTTCAACTTCATTTTCATCGCACTGCCCATTAAGAAAAGAAGATGAAATAAATAAAACTCCTGAAAGCATATTTAGATGAATAAATTTTTTAATCAATCTTTAGTTCCTCTGATAAAGTAATAACATTATCCTTTTCCATCTTCTTCATTTTTTCAAATTGGCTAATAATAACTGCGTAAAGAATTACACCAATAATATATAAAAGTGCCGTTATCAAAAATATTTCATAATACTGAAACTTTAATAATCTTAACCATTCAAAAATTTTAGCACTTATAAACCATGAAGCACTCCACAAACTTGAACTAAGGGCACTTATAAGCTCTTGATTTCTTTGACCTACATAATTCATCATTAATTCATTAGAAGATGGATGCGCCATATGCATAAGAGGTTGCCTAAAAATAAATGCACTCACAGCAAAATAAATTGCATAATGAGAGGTAGCGAATAATTCGGTTATTGCTAACGTAATCAGGCAACAAATCGATAGACCTTGAACAAATACTATCGTCATCCAATAACCATATTTATGTTTTAATGTAGGAACCATCAGAGAAGAAAAAAATACAAGAACAGCTGTACCGCTACCCATAATGCTAAAATCACTCGAAGAGAAATTGAAAATTGAATTAAAAAAAAGGTTCACAAAAGGTATCGTAAGTCCAGCTCCAATTGAAATTAAAATTAATGGAGAAATAGCTTTAAAAATAAGATTCCAGTCATAAGAATTGTTTAAAGAAAATGAATTCTTGTATCTCTCAATGTTATTATTAGATTTTTCTTCTTTAATCTTAAAACCAAAAGGAATAGAAAG
Organism: uncultured Fidelibacterota bacterium; assembly: GCA_902602795.1. Lineage (GTDB taxonomy): Bacteria > Fidelibacterota > Marinisomatia > Marinisomatales > UBA1611. The sequence continues at coordinate 7,971 of CACKSF010000036.1, read as the reverse complement.
AAGACTAACTAGGGTAATTATCCATAGTATAATTCTTTCGTTAAAAACAATATTTACATCAAGAAAATTGGTTAAAGAAATCCAATTTAATCCACTAATTATAATACCCGAAATGATAGTAGCTAAAGACCATGTCGCTGCATTCAGCGATAAGGCTTGGCTACTATTTTGAGATGTTGTATTTCGGATGATAAAAGGTAATGAACAAACGCGTAAAAACATCATTGCTACACCCCAAGAAAGAAAAGAAAGTTGGATAAAGGGAACCAAACGTAATCGTATTGATTCGATAAGTAGAATACTTATAATAGGCACAAGTATGGTAGAAATATTAAAAAATGGCTTTAACCTTCTTCCTTTTATGTAAATACCTAATGGTAAAGAAAAAGCAAGTGCTCCTATAAATCTCAGAGAATTAAAAGATGCAATCTCTGGGTCACTGTAGCCTTCGCTTCTTAAATAAATATTTAGTATTAAAATGAAAGCAACATGAACAAGACTTAAACATAATTCAACAATGAAAAGTAATAATATATTATTGGGAAGATCAATATAACTTCGTGCAATTTTGTAGATCATTCTATGTGAAAAGAATCTAAAATAATTTCAATAAAATGTTTTTCAAAAAATCAATAAGAAAGATTGCGATAATTGGAGAAACATCGAATGGAGCATTGTTAAAAGGTAAGAATTCTCTTATTGGATTTAATACAATGTCTGTAAGATCATAAATAGTTCGAATATATTGATTGTAAGGGTTATGAGATATCCAACTAAGTATCACTCTGGCCAATATGAGAAATTGAATTAATTGAAAAATATTATGAACAATCCATCTCATTATTTAAGCTTCCTTTTCATTTTATATTCAGCCATATCCCATGCTGGATATCTCAAATTCGCCAATCGAATCGTATCATTATCCCAAAAAGGGTCGCCAGGCATAGGTACACCAAAACAGCTTAACTGATCAGGAGTAGCATTCTCAAAAATGATATTCCACGGCTTTTGCTGATGGAAAGGCCAAGCAGTGTAACCAATTGTATCATTTTTCCCTTTTTTAAAGCAGGAAGTTACTGCAAATCGATATGCACCTGGTTTTGTAATATTAGTAGCTCTGTGAAAAATATCAATACCATAAGCAAAGACAGTTCCCGCAATTCCTGCAGTTGTTTTTTCATAAGGAGCTAATAACTTTTGTAAGCTAACATCAGACGAATTGTCTATAAATTTTTCTGATATTTTATCTATTTTTGCACTATCAGTTCTTGTAACATAATGGGCTGGACCATGCTCTTCCGTAACATCTGAAAAGTACATTAAAAATGTAATTGAATTTTGCGTTATCTTTTTAGAAGGTACTGTAAGAGTATGATTCCCATAATCACAATGGAAAGTTTGTTCAAAATTAGTTTCACCTGAAAACTTAGCCCAAGCTTGAGATTGATATAGTCTTACATCACTTGTACTAAGAGTATCTCTGGCAAGGCTAATTAACTGAGGATGTACCCCAATAAGATTCAAAGCAGGAGAGCAATCAAAAGGTATGTTTTCAAAATTTAAAAATTGTTCTTCAATTGTAAGTGGGTTCCCATCGTTTTTTATTATAGGAAAACCTCCTTTTTTGTAACCAAATACTTTATCTATATCTTTGTGGACAGATTGAATTTCTTTAGGGGAAAATAAGCCTTCAATTATAACTGCACCATCATTTCGCCATTTTTCTACATCTGAATTTGAATAATGTTTAACCAAATTATTCCATTTCTTTTTCAAATTTATTTTACTGCAAAAATGAAATAATTAGAGCAATACGTACGTTTCATTTTGTATAGTGTTTTCTAGAATGATTAGGTAAAATTAAAAATAATTTTAATTAAATTTTTTAAAATATAAAAAATGCTCTTTGGTTTTAAAAACAAAAATACACGCAAGTAAAAGCGAAAAGTTTTCAAATAATTTTCCATATCCAACCATTTGGCCTTCTTTAAGACCGCAACCACATTCTATGTTGAATCCACGAACCATTGCTTGAAAAACCAAAATATTAAAAAGAATAAGAAGAGAACCAGACAAAAGTGCATTTGCATTAATATATATACCTGCAATTATACCTATTCCTATAAATAGTTCAAGCCATGGTAAAATAATTGCTACCGTATTTTCCAAACCAAAAGGCATTACATGATAGTTTGATATCTCCCTTGTAAATTTACTTGGATCTATAATTTTATCATGACAAGCCCAAATAAATACGCCTCCTATAATGAAACGCAAAAAAACATTTATGTAAGGATATATTTTATTCATGTTTACTTTGATTTAAATTTGCGTCTGTCCATTCTTTCCAACCACCTTTAAATAATAAAATGTTAGTGTAACCATATGACTGTAGTTCATAAGATAAATCTTCACTAGAACCACAATCACTATCACTACAATAAACAATAAATTGATCATCCATACCAATTGTATTTTCTAACTTTTCCAGCAATAAATCGAAATCGTCAAAACAAATTGCATTTGGAATATGACCTTCATTATAAAACTCTTTCTCTCTTGCGTCTACAAAAAGAGTATTTTCTTTAAAAAGATTTTTGGCTAGCTCTAAGTCAATGCCAATTATTGAAGATTCTGAGTTTTTAGAACTAGTCTTTTTTAATACAGAAACTACTTCTACCTTTGTTTTTACGAAAGGTAGAGAATTGTTTCTTAATTGGTTAAATAAAAGGGAAGTAAACACACTTGCAAATAATATTAAGACAACCTGAGCATACAATTTATTAAGTTTAATCATCAGTTAAATTCTAAATCAACCCCAATTTGAATTTCATCAAGAATTAGCCTATCTCCTAAATTTTCAAAAAATTTACCAGATCCATATCTAACATCGTAAAGAGAGCGATCAAAAACTAAATCTGATTTTATTTTTAATTTAGGAGAAACCTCAATTATTTCGGCAGTGAATTTTAACGGATGTGTTATATCTTTTATGGTCAACTGTGCGTTCAAATCTAATTGATTTTTGACTATGTTTTTTTTGTTAGCTTTGAAAACAATTTTAGCAAGCGGAAAATCATCCACGCTAAAAAAGTCCTCATTTTTTAGATGTCTTTCTAAACTTGCTTTACCTCCTCCCTGAAGATCTGAAACAGAAATTGAATTCATATCAATGTTAAATTCTCCGTTAATAATACCGTCTAGACTAACATTTAGAAAACCATCTTTCAGCGCAATGGTACCGTTATGGCCTGAGGATACCTTTCTTCCTATCCAATTAAGTACACTCTCTTTTTGATTTGCTGTGTATTTATTTGGATTTATAATCTTATTTATTACCGTTTTCTGTTTTGGTACCAGATTGCCTTCTTTTACTTCTTTTTTACTACATGAAAGTACAAAAAACAGCAGAATCACCAGTTTTGAACTAATTCTAAATTTATTCATATACTCATTTAATTTGTTTTAATTAATTATTTAAGAAGAATAAGTTTTTTCGTATCTACAAAGCTATCTGAATTGAGGCGATAAATATAGATACCCCCTGGAAGTCTATGACCAAATTTATTTTTCCCATCCCATAAAACGGAATAAGACCCTGCATCTTGCTGTTTATTAACCAATGAAATGAGATTGCATCCCTTTATATCATATATACTTAAAGAGACATTTCCTTGTTTAGAAATATCATACTTTATTTTTGTAACTGGATTAAAAGGATTAGGGTAATTCTGATGTAAAGAAAATTTTGATGGAGGACTAATCTCATTGATCTTTAGATTACTAATTATCAGTTCTTGAGGCAAACTATCATTGCCTAATAAAAAAAAGCCGTCAGAATCAGTTACCTTAACTCCCCAAAAGTAACTTGAATTATCCTCTAGTTGCAAAATAATAGAGGTGTCCTCCTCAATGATTTCACTAGAAATATAATTGCTTAGGCTTAACCAATCCTCATAGTTTGTTGTGTAAATGACTTGATAATGAAGTGTTTCAATAGGATCTGGATCGAAAGGTCTTTTCCAAATAAATTCAATTTCTGATTGATCATGCACAAATTGATCTGGAGGATAAACAGTAGAAAAACTTCCAGGTGATTCAGGAAACTCATCTGTATAAAACACAGAACTATCAGAATACGAGTTACTTCCATTAGAATCTATGGAGTAAACAAACCACTTAAACGATGAATTATCTATTAAATTCAATTCTGGTATAAACCAATTAGAATCTGCATTAAAATCAAACCAAATACCTAAATTATTTTCTTCAAAGCTCATAACATAACTTACTTGATCTAATGGGTCGGGATCCAATGATTCAGTCCAATAAAAGTGAGGTGTTAAAATAGACTGTGTGCTACCATTAATTGGAGCAACTAAAATAGGCATACTAGGATTTTCATTTTCTTCATTGGTATAAAAAGTTTGATATTCTCCCTGGCTCACTGTTTGATTCCCTTCTAAATCCTCTGCAATTACCTGCCAATATATTTGACAATTATCAGGTAAGGGATCTGTAAGTGTAAAAGAAGTATCAAAAGCAACATCATAAACAAAGATTCCTGGTTCTGGAGTATCAAAGATTAATTTATAAGTTACAATATCCATATTGTCTTCATCATTAGATGTATGCCAAATGAATTCAGGATAAACTGTAGAGATTTCTATACCAAGAACAGGATATATTAAGGAGAACGAATCTGGAGGATTTCCTCCTCCCACATGATCAGTTAACCAAATTCTTCTCGCTAAACTAGAATCAAGAATAAAAGGGTTAGGCTGCCCCTCCTGGTATGATGCAATTAGCCATGTTCTATCTAATTCTTCTTGATCAATGGGATCAATAGAATGCCATTCAAAAAGCGTAGTTTTTTGGGTATCCCAAAAGGTACTGTCTGCTGCTTGCTGATACATAGCATAAAAATAAAACATCGCCCTTGAGGCATTTCCTTTATGGTATTCTCTAGGTTCGAATACTGGTGTGGCGCCATTAAGCTTTTCTGCATATTGATCAATAAATTCATTTGGGACTGTACTCTGTGAGTAATCATTACGATACCATGTATCTGTTTCCGTATCTATGATATCAGAGTATGGATAATTGCCTCGAGAAGAATTTACATTAGACTTACATGGATATAAGTGGTGCATGTCACTTTTTTGAGGTTCTTGACTCGCGCCCATACTTTGTGGCCATGTATGTTCACAATTTATTCCTTGATTGTATGCATTTGTGCTTGGATCCTGAGTTACATCCAAGGTAATTGTAAATCCAGAGTATACACATGAAAGTTGATTGTCTTCTTGCAAGTCAATTGTTCCATAGAGAACATCCCTTGCATTACCATACCCTAATGTAGTCGATGTTTTATAATGATCAACAACATAATTAAGTAGTTCTTGTCCATTCATACCCTCACCAATAATTATTTGAGAAAATGATGCTGAAAAAAGTATAAGGAAAATTATAAGCCTAATCACATTATAAATTACAAATCCTTATAATAATGTAATACCAATTATAATGATTTTTTACTATCTCTTGTCCGCCATCCTTATTATTTTGTTATAACTATGGGAATCCGTATCTCCCTCAGTATTAATAAAAAGTGTAGTTGTTGATGATGTTAAAATTCTCTTTTCCATACATCTTTTATTTTCCAATAATGCAAGTAAACCAGCCATTCCTCCTGCACCAGACTCACCAGCTGTGATTGCTTTGTCGTCTTCAATTGGATGAGCGAATAATCTCATTGCCCTCTTAGTATATACATCGGGGATAGCTAAGGAGTAACGAACATAGTTTTTTAATATTTTCCATGCAAACTTAGATACAGTTCTACAATTAAGGCCTGCCATTACAGTATTTTTATGGTTATTCACGGAAACTCTTTTGCCAGTTTTTATAGATTCATACACACAATTTGCACATAGTGGCTCTACGGTAATAATCATTGGAGGGTTATCCCAGTATATCATTATATAACTTGCGATGGAAGCGGCCCAACTACCCACCCCAGCTTGTAGAAAAAGGACATCTACATTTGAAGAGATGATTTGTTCTGTTATTTCATGAATCTGGGTCCAATATCCTTTCATAATTTGCAATGGAACTTCCTCATAACCATCCCATGATGTATCTTGGACTAAGGACCAAACATTCTTGCGAGCTATTTTATTTTCTTTGTCACACCGTATTTGTGCTTTCGTAACGGTTATATCATAATTATTATCGGTAACATAAACCTCTGCATGCTCATTTCTTATTGCCTCGATTCTACCTTTCGATGTGTTTCTAGGTACATATACAATAGATTTTCTATTCAATCTTCTAGCCATCCAAGCTACTGATCTTCCATGGTTTCCATCCGTAGCAGCACAAAAAGTTTCAATATCAGGATTTTTTTCTAACTGTTTTGCCATTCCGTAAGAAGCCCCTAGTGCTTTGAAAGAATTTAGGCCGAGCCTTTGGCTCTCATCTTTTACAATAATGTTTTTAATCCCTAACTTTTTAGCTAAGTGTGGAAGATGTATTAAAGGAGTAGTTTTATTGCCTAACAATTGGTGAAAATCAAAAATCTCTAAAGGATCCCAAGATCGCATAAAGTTTATAATTTGAGGGCTTCTTTTTTGAAAAAAATTATTTTTTACTATTTTCATGATCTTGCTATAAAAATATTTTTTTATAAAAAGTTAACTATAAACGTCTACTATGATTTTTATGGAACCATTAATGACTTAATAGACCTAGATGCTAAAGATCCTGAACTTGCACCAGGTGTTTTATATCCTGAATCTGGAAGATTATCAAGTACAGATTTATTAAATACTCTTTAAAGAACTAATGAATAAAATGACATAACTTATGTTAAGTATTCAAAAATTCTTCTTTCTTCATGCCAGTTAACTTTTCTAAACCGGTTATTAAACCCATAAATCCTTTGCCTAAAATAATCATCGTTGGTAATAAAACAGCTAAATAACTAACCCAAGTCATCGTAGAAACCTCTTCATTAAAAGATGTATCTCCTGGATCTGAAACAACTATGATGGATGCAAGAAAAAATTGTATGATTGAGCTTATTACAAATCCAGAAATAAAATAATATCCGGTTACTTTTAAAACTCTATCAAATTCACTTTTTTGTTTATCGTCGATAGAATTTATAATTTTATCTTTTTGGAACATCAATTCATTTAAAAATATATTATAAAAAGATTCTTTTTTTAAAATACTCATCAGAAAAAGGGAAAATCCTATTACAAGAGGCAGTAAACCTTCTTTCAAAATAAACCAATTTTTCGTAAGACCAAATTTCGATCCAAATACTCCGATCCCCCCTGTCAAAAGAATATTTATAAAGCCTAGTATTGAAATTACATTTATGTTCTTTCTAGTAATAAAATCATAGATAAAATATGCTAGCGGGAAAATCAATGCTGTGGCGAAGACTAAGGAAGGATAATCTAAATAATCTACCCATTTATGAATATTTTCAGTCTCTCCAAAATATTTATGTAGCCATTTATTCCCTTTTTTTAGTATTAGTACTGGAATGAAAATATTAAACAAAACACTATGCAAAGGTTTTTCTGTTTTATATTGTTTGTTGGAAGTCATTACGAAAAAATATGCTATATAATATTTAATTAAATAACGGAATAGAGTAAGATAAACACATTTTTAAATGCTTCATTTAAGAGAAATACTATCTATAAACAATGTAAACTCTTCTTCTACTTTATTTCCTATCAAAATACCGATTTCAACAATTGCACTTTCGTTAAAGTTGCTCATTCTTAGCTTTCTTCCACGAAACTGAGGTTTCATTTTACCTAGTGGTATTGAAATCTCCTGCCATTCGTTTTTTGCAAAAAATGGTTTTGAATAAACATGCCTATCATAATAATCTGATTTAATTCTTAGTTGATATTCCTTATTATCGCCAAAAACCATAACAGATATGTA
>CACKSF010000035.1 GCA_902602795.1 uncultured Fidelibacterota bacterium | reverse complement strand
GCTTGAGTTGTTAATGAAAGAACACCTCCAGCTACAGCAGTAACCATATACATATCTAAATCATCGGTTGGACACAATGAGGCAGAAAACGATCCTCCAGCGGTCGCATCCGTTGCATCTGCGAGGGTATTGTTAGGCTCTTGAGAGTCAGGCAATGTTGCGCATGGATCTGGTTCATCCAATACAACAAAATCATCAGCAGATCTTGGCTCAATCTTGTAAGCACTAAAAGAATAATTTAAAGGCCCAGTCAATGTATAGTTTCCACCAAGCACAGGAACGGTAGCATACATTTGATCATCAACTACTGCTGGTCCAGTACCATCGTCTAGGGACCACTCACCAAAACCTAAGTCTGCATTGTCACATGTTCCAGTAGTGTTTACTAACATCGACTCATGACCTTCACCTGCAACATCACCCGTTGCAAGAAGCAGAGCCCCTGGCAAAGTATTGCCACTGGATACAACAGTTACGGTAGGATCTTGCAACTGAGTAAGGCTATAGTATTCACTCACCGTACCCGCTACAGTAACTTCATCGCCTTGCAATACGGTAGGAGCAGAGCCTTCGTAAACATATACAGCACTATAAAGATTTGCAGCTTGGCTGTAAGAATCTGATCCATCTTGAAGATAAAAACCAGAAGAAGTCACACCAGTAACGTGCCCAGAAACTTCCGCAGAAAATCCTGCAGTCTGAGATTCATTACCTAATTCACCATCAGGCATTTGCAATGTGTAAATATTGGATATTACTGTAGAGCCAGAACACGTAAAATTTGCAGTAGGAAAATGACATAATGCCTCTGCATTTGTTAGAGCATCCTCTGCGCAATTGGGTAAACCTATAAGCCATTGTGTGTGATCGAAAGTTGTGGAAGGGGTACGAGAATCACAAAATCTAAAGGCCCAAGAGTCTACATACTCCCAAACTTCACCAGAACCATCAACACCAACCTCTCCGAAAGCATCAATGGGTGTCCAGCCAAGGTCAGGACTATTATAATGAAGAAGGATAGCATCATCGCCATTCTGATTTACTGCAGCTGAGTTGCCTCCATCGCCATTAACATTAACGGCGGCATCTCCAAAATAAGTTTGAATAGTGGCAGCATCCCGAACAAACCACATGATCTCACCAGCTGCAAGAGGAACATCAGGAAAACTAAGCTCAGGTTCGCCGCCAGATTCAGCACCATTATTACAAGATTCCAAACCGTATGCGCTTAAACTAGGAATATCAGCAGTGGCTTGAACAGCGGTAGCTTTACCTGCGTTGCTAGGGATATCAAGATCAAAAACTCCAACGAGCAATAAATCTTGTGAAAAAATAAAAGTAGTTGCGAAAACCAAATGAAGAAATGGTAGCAATCTTCTCATGTTAACCTCCAAGGCTAGTTAAATAAACTTATTTTTTTAAGGTAGGTATGTGGATAGCAATGGATATATAATTTATAAATATATCACCAAGGCATAATTAATCTAGCATCCTATTTTTTTTTCAACAAGAGTTAATTTGATTTATATTGGTTTTTTTTTAGTAATGTGATAGAAAACACTTTATTTTTTTAAGTCAAACCTTCCAGTTGAAATAAAAGCCTAAATTTTTAGACAATATTCATGATTGGAAATAGAATAAAATAGAATAAAATAAATATGAAAAATATGGCTATTAGATTTAATCCAAAGCCCGCTCTAGCCATTTGAGGTATCGTTAGTTGACCGCTAGCAAGAACACTAGCGTTAGGGCCAGTTCCAGAAGGAAGCATAAAAGCACAAGAAGCAGCTATGGTTGCAGGTACCATCAAAAGAAAAGGGTGAAAATTACCTGCATCGGAAACACCCGCCAATACAGGAAGAAATACGGCAGTTGTAGCAGTATTGGAATTTATTTCTGTCAAAAATACCATAGCAGCTACAACCGCAATAACTATGAATGAAATAGGAATATCATTTAATATTAGGTTTTCCCCAATCCATTCGACTAAACCTGATGATTTAAATGCCGAAGCGATAGCTAATCCCCCCCCTATCAACATTCCTATCGCCCAGGGAATATCCTGGGCATCTTTCCATTCTAATAATCTCTCTACTTCTCCATCTTTATTAGTGCGACCACTAGAAAGACTAAAAAGGGCAATAGCAGCAAAAAATGCTACGGTGGAGTCTTTAACAAATCCGCTCACGCCCAAAAAGGAGGACCAGCTGTCTCTAAAAATAAAACCAAATGCATATAGAAGGACAACTATAAGCACTTTTTTCTCAGCTAAAGACATTTCACCAAGATCAGTATATTCTTTTTGAATAACATTACTACTACCCTGCAAATCACCCGAAACGTTAAAAAACTTCACAATATATATCCAAGCAATCGGAAGAAAAAGAACTACAAATGGAATACCAATTTTCAACCAATCAGTAAAAAGAATATCTGGTGAGTTAGGAAGAAGCTCTTGAGCTGTACTTACAAAAACTAAATTCGGTGGAGTCCCTACCAAAGTACCTGTGCCACCTATACTAGCTGAATAGGCAATAGAAAGCATTAGAGCAGGAGCAAAACGTTTTGTATCGGCACCCAATTCTTTTTCCCGAGAAATAATGGCCAAACCTATGGGCAACATCATTAACGTGGTAGAATTGTTTGATGTCCACATGGACAAAAAACCCGTTGCGATCATAAAACTTAGCATAACCTTTGGCCTACTGGTTCCGATGGATTTTATCGTTGCAAGGGCTATTCGTTTATGAAGATGATTTGTTTCAATCGCTTTTGCAACAAAAAAAGCTCCCAATATTAGTAGAACAATATGGTGACCGTAGCTTGCAGCAATCTGTTTTGAGTCCAATACGCCTAAAAGTGGGAACAGCACAATAGGTAAAAAGGAAGTAGCAAATATAGAGATAGCTTCTGTTACCCAAAAGATAGCCATCATAATAGAGACAGCTGCAGCCTTCATGGCCAGTGGGTTCATATCATTTGGAGGTTCAATAGATATCAAAAAAAGAAAAGAAGATAATCCCAAACCAAACCCAATCATCTGTTTTCTACTCATTTGCCTCCCGCATCCCCAAAAAGATAAATCGACGCATATGGGGCAAGCATATAATTGTCATGACCTACACCAGGTACAGTGATAAGTTCCCAGTTAAAATCAAAACCTAATTCTTCTGCTTTTGTCTTTGTTTTGCTATAAAGCAGTTTTCCTCTTTCCAGACAGCTCGGTCCTTGGTCTCTTGCCATTTGACCATTACTTAAAGGCTTTGTCCTCGGCCCAAGATCATCCTCCCCAAGCAAAATAGCCATATCCTTGTTCACCCAAGACTTTATATTTTTATCGAAATTTGCTACGCCTTTTAATCCAAAAGGGTACAAAATGTTTTTATCTGGAATAGTAACAAATGCTGGGTTCGCTGCTACAGCTTTGACTACCGGTGCTTCTTTACTAAAAAGTAAATACCTATGAACAAAACCTCCTCCAGCAGAATGGCCAAACAAATAAAATTTTTCTGATAGAAAACCATATCGCTTTTTAAAATCATTAAAAATGGGGTCTATTGCGCTGAAGAGCCATAAACTTTCGTCCACTAAATCTCCATTTTTATTTATCACACCTCCAGCATTATAAGAATATTCATCAGGGAAGAGACTCTTTTTTGCTCCAATAGTGAGAACAGAAAAATGATTTTTTTTTGCAAGATCCAGCCAAGAAGCGTGGAACCTCTGAGCATCTCTAGACGCTCCTGGAATTACCATTAAAATAGGCGTCCCCGCAGTAGCATTTGGAGGAATATAGGTTATTACATCAATCGGTGCGCCCTCCCATTTAGTAAAAACATAACCCCAGGGTGGTTCTACTTGATCTATTGTTTTTTCAGATGAAGAACTACACGAAAAGAATAAAAAAATTAGGGAAAAAAATCTAACTAGGATCATTTTCTAATCGATCATAGATCCCATCATTTTGAGGACAATTTGGGTTGGATGCCTTTTCTTTTTCTGGGTAAAGCAATCTTCTGGGAACTCCATTTCCATCACTCGCGCCCCCGCATTCAGTACTGTTATTTTCAGAATCAATGAAATTAGGATAGCCAGTCCTTCTCCAATCACTCCAAGACTGCATGTTTAAGAATAGAGCCTTGTATTTTTCATTCATAATAGCAGCAAAAAGTTCCTCCCCTGAAATGTCGCTATACCTAGGAACAGAAGCATTAGAAAATCCAAGCCCCTGCCACCTTTGCTCTATCCCATCCAGAGTCTCGTTTAGTTTAGCTAGTGCAAGACCCTCGTTACCAAGTTTGTAATGACACTCAGCCTGGATAAAACTATTTTCATACCAGCTCACAAATTCCGGCTCCCACTGCATTCCGTAGTGGCCCGTAATATTCAGCATGGAGGCATTCTGAATAGAATCCCCAGGACTCACGCCAACAATATCAGTGGTACCACTACCCAAAAAATAAATGTTAAGGCGACTGTCATTATCTCTTTCTAGCATGTCCACAAGCAGTTTTCCTGCTCCCATATAATCTGTATTTGATAAAGTAAATTGAAACCAAACACTTCTCTCAGCAATGGCAGCGCCGTGAAGTGCAGTCCAATCACTTGCTCCTGATGGATCTAAAATTCCTATTTCTGCCTCATCTAAAGCAATCTGGTAGTAATCATTATTTACCTCGGCCCAATTAAGATAGATACGACTTTTCAAAGTATGAGCGGCTGCTATCCATTTATCTGGATCCGCACCAAAAGTAAAGTCATGGTCTGTTGGGAGGGAGAAAACTTGACCTTTTCCAAAATTTTCAATTGCATCATCGATTAGGTCAATTACAGCCATATGTACTTCTTGCTGGGAATCAAACTTAGGCTCTGCGAACTCTGGGTTTGCAGCCTGCGAATAAGGAATATCTCCCCATAAATCAGCTGCAGTAGAAAAAAGAAGCGCCTCCCACATTTGGGAAATAGCTAGGAGCACATATTTCTCCTGCTCATCAGCGACCTCCTGTGTGGTAGTAAGATCAATAAGGCCACCCGTACCATACATTGCAGTCCAACGCCCATTCGTATTAACATCGATTGGATCGCAGTTGTAGTCTCTATAATAGTCTGTTTGGAGGCCCGACATCTGCTGCATTACCATAGAAACTGCTCTATTTAAATATCCTTCCATTATGCCATAGATGGTTACTTGAGAGCCTACCAATAGAGCCTCTGGCGACACAATAGATACATCGTCTACCTCATTAGGATTTTGATCCAAAAGTGGTCCTGACAAGAAATCTTCGCAACTCAAGCAAATGATCGACAGTGAAAAGAAAACTATTTTTATATTTTTCATCATAATTACCAATTGAATTGAATTGCCATATTTGCTCTCCAGGTCTGAGGCTGGTTAAAATAATCTTCTCCAGATATCCTATCCTGGTACATATTGGTCTCTGGATCCCATCCACTATAGTTCGTCCATGTTTTTAAATCCTGAGCACTAATTCTTATGGTTAAGTTTGGGTCTCCTAAGTATCCAATTTTTACGGGACCAAAATTATAACTAAGGGCAATTTCCCTCAACTTCATGTAACTAGCGTCTTCGATATTATTGATTACATCCGTATTTCGTCCCATATAATTCTCGTATAAATTTTGAGAAAATGTAATAATAGTGTCTTGCCCAGGACCTAGTGCTCTATGCCCATGGTTGATAAGTTCTTGAAACGTGCCTTTACCCCATTCGGTAGTCACACCTTCCTCATAACCGAACCAATCAGGATTATCAAAATCAGGGTGGTACCTCTTATCGGTATCTGCATGAGTACCCCATTCGTACAAAGCATTTTTTGTATAATTAGCGATATGTCCCCCCATACTAATATCAAGCAAACAGCTCAACTTTATTTTTTTCCCTATTTTAATATCATTATAAAAACTTCCAGTCCAATCTGGATTGGGTGCATAACCCGACCAGATTTTTTCCGAATACATAATTGGTAAACCATTTTTACCGATATAAACATCGTTCTTCTTCCAATTAAAATCTGAAAGTGTATCGATAGCAACATCAGGAGTATTGATATCTAAATCATGATCGACAGCAAGTCCATGACCAAAGCGAGCCCAAGAAAGGACCTTAAACTCAGCATACTCGTGTCCAGGAGAAACTTCACTGAATTTAGCTATTCCTTGACTAGGTACTAAGTTTGGGTCCAAGATCTTAGCCATATCCGCATCTACTCCGTTCATATCTAAAACAGTATTTCGATTGGATGCGTAAATGAATTTGGTTTCCCATTTTATTTTTTCCCTATCCATTACTATATAATCAAAGGTCAACTCAAGTCCTTTGTTTTGAATAGAAGCTCCATTTGCTGTCATTTCATCCGCACCAGTAGAAGGAATTACATCAATATCATAGATGATATCTGTGCTGATAGCATTGTAAAGAGTTGTGGATATGCCCATCCTACCATTAAAAAGAGAAAGATCTGCACCACCCTCATATTCATTTCTTCTTTCAGGTCTAATTCGAAAATTACTGACCTCATCATCAGATCTATATCCCGTAACACCATTATAATTAAGACCTAGAGATGCTTTCTCTCCCACCGAAAAGAGAGATGGTGATGTGTATCCAGAGAAAATGGAGTAGACTCTCGGCTCTTCTCCAGCTTGACCATATGCCAGTCGTAATTTTCCAAAATTAATAAAGTCAGGGGCATAGAGTTTTGAAAATTCCCATGCTGTGCTAAATTTAAAAAAATTATGTCTTCTATCTGCTGGACCAAAAGTTGAAGAACCATCATTTCGGGCTGCACTTGTAAAATAAAGCTGGTCAAATAAATCCATAGTCCCCTGAACAAAATAGGACTCAAGGTGAACAAGGGAAATATATTGATCTGCAGTAACAGAGGAATAGTTTTCTATCTGGTAATAATTAGGAAGGACCTGCTCCTCACCAGTCGTTTCAAATCTTTTCAGAGATCTACTATTCAAATTGTGACCTGCTACCAGCTTGATTGGTACATTATATAACTTATTAAGATCAAAAGAGAAGGTTAAATTTGAGTCCCATTCTTGGTCCAATATATCTTCGTGAATATATCTACCTACTCCGCCAATGCGATAAGTACCAATTGGCATGATATCATTTCTCTGATCAAGCGAAAAGTCAGTCCCCAAAATATAATTTAAACTAAGCCAATTATTAACATCATAACGCAATTTTATATTCCCGTACGCTCTTTCTACTGACTGGGTCTGAGCTAATTCATATAACACCCAGTAAGGATTGTTCCATCTATGGCTACCATCTCTTGTATCTGGATAGGGATCGGTTGAGCTTCTATGAAATTGCGTAGATGGTTCTAAATAGGGCCTTAAATTGAAATCAGGAGGAGTGCTTAGCAACCCTTTTGCTAATCCATCCGTACTATGAGCTCTAATAACCTGATTTCCTTCCACTTTCGCATAAGACATGCTACCAGTTAACGTAATTCTATCCGTTAAAAAGTGACTACCCTTTAGACGAAAAGTCCTTCGCAAAAAATCTGAAGGGGTGTTTCTTGTGGGCTGATGTCCAAATACGGTACTAACTGTTTTTTTGTATTGATTGAATGTCTGCCAGTGAGCTCTTTCATAATTTTCGCTCATAGAAAAATAGAAGGTTGTCTTATCATTGCCCCCTAAAACCGATACGGTTTGCTCATGGTTGTTTCCTATTTCAGTTATATCCTTTACATGATCATATACTTCATCTTCTTGTTGACTGGAATTATACCAAGGAGCACCACTCACATTTAATATTTTACCCCAAGAATATGAGTTCCCTCCAACAAAGTCTCCTCCATCACCCTGTCCAAAATACTGTTGGAGTGGATATATTTTGTTCATACCGCTAATTCCATAGTTAGCCTTATAGGTTATTCTTGTTTTGCCTGTCGTTCCTGATTTTGTTGTAATTAATATGACACCATTAGAAGCTCTCGAACCGTAAATAGCAGAAGCTGCAGCTCCTTTAAGGACCTCGATAGATTCAATATCTTCCATATTAATATCTGCCATCCTGCTTGAAGATTCTGGATGTCCTCGTTCACTTGTTTCTCTGCCACCAGAGTCAAGTGTTCTTGTACTTACAGGACTTCCATCTATTATTACAAGAGGCTCATGCCCACCTGATATCGTTCCAGTGCCTCGTATTCTAAAAAAAGCATTGGTTCCTGCATCTCCACTTGTTTTACGAACCTCTAGACCAGGGACATTCCCCCTTAAAGCAGAAACAAGACTAACCTCTGGAGAGTCTTCAACCTGCTCTTTTCTAACAGTCTCAATAGATACGCCTAATTTTTTAGTTTCTTGTTGTATGCCAAAACCTGTTACCACCACAGACTCTAGTCGCATAACATCTGCAGGGAGAGAAAAGTTAGCTTCCATTATGTTTTCCTGAATACTCTCAAGCCTGACAGTATCCAAAACACTTTGATACCCTATATAAGAAGCCTTTAGAAAAAAAGGATTTTGAACTTCTTTTTTCATTAAGCTAAATCTGTAGTTACCATTCGCATCTGTAGCAGTACCATAAGTACTTCCAACAATACTTACATTAGCACCTATCAGCTCCTCTCCCGATTCACTAAGTACCTTCCCTGTTATATTGAAAACATCTACAGCAAAAAGATATATGGGGAAAAAAATGAAAACTTTGTAAAAATATAGCTTCATGAATTCTTTTAAAAAATAGAGTCTAAGTAGTTTTTAAAAACAGAAGAACTATATGTATTTGTGGTGTGCCCAAGACCAGGGATTATTGTAAACCCATGTTGATTGTCTGGATACACCATGTTCATGTATTCCATATAATTCATATTTTTTTCGTACCTATTGTTTCCTAAAAATTCAAACTGGCATCCAGATGTAATGTCTCCTGTTTCTGTATCTAACTCGGCAATAAAATAATCTACCTTATTCGAAATAAAGTTATTTTTAGAATTTTCCTTTCCAACCATTTCCATGTAAGGACTTAACACATCAAACCCATACGGCCAATTATTGTAAACATTACAATTCTCAATTACTGATAGAGATCCATTTGGAAGCAACCTTGTTGAGTCGGGATGAAGAAAATACTGATTATTTACCACGGAAAAATGAAGATTTAGGTTGTTATTAATATTATTTTGCTTGGTTGAAGAGTACATATGAACAAAAGCAGCGCCAGACGAATGACCAGTAACTAGGATATCTGTAAGCTGAGGAAATCTGTTTTTGTTACTTAATCTGGATAGTAAAGAATCCATAACCTCAAAAGTGCTTACATTATGACCCATTGAAGAAGTGTACGACTGTAAACCCCATTTCCATGAAGTAGTATTCCAATACCAATCAGAATCTGTAGATTGCTCGTAAAGTGTGATAAACTTAGGAGAAATAACTATTATTTCGTCTTTTAAGCCTTGTCCATTTACAATGGAAATCATTTTATTAAAATAATCATCTGCATTTCTACTGTGCCCGTGAATAGTAACAATTGCACCTTTAATTTCAGATACAGAAGAGTCAATATGAAAAGAAGAATAAAACTGAATATTTCCTCCATCAATCTCTATACTATTAATGCAATCATCTTCTGAGGAAAGGCATGGATACTCTACAGAATTACTTTGGCTTCCAGTGACATCGGTAACTTGAGCAGGGTCATTACAACCATTGCTAAATAAAAGGCATATTATTGCAATTTTATGTTTGGACAAACTCATGTTCAAAGATTTTAAATGAACCGCACTGCTATCGTAATAGAATCAATTTTTTCTGATAATTAATTTTACCTACCGTTAATTTGTAAAAATACATCCCAGATGAGACCTCACTACCATTTGAATCTTTTCCTGACCATGTAAGTGTATGTTTTCCAGGAAGCATTTGACTATCTATGATAGTCGCAACTTTTTGTCCTTTAATATTATAAATGCTTAGGATTGCACGGTCTTGCATCGACATAGTAAAAGATATTTCTGTTTTTGGATTGAATGGATTGGGATAATTTTGCTCTAGCTTCACTTTTTGAGGAAGAATATCATTTACAACCGATACCGAAGAGCAAAAATAGTTGTGATTTCCACAAAAAATAAGAGCGTCGGTGGATGCATCGGAACCCTCAGGCATATCACCTGGAGACGGACTAAGAGCACATGCAATCGGTGACCACTCCCCCAGTTCTGAACTTGTAGAATCACAAGAAGCGTTCACACATCCTCTTGAAGCGTTCCAATCTCCTCCATTACCACCGCAAACATCCATGTTTCTGGACAATATGTAATAGCGAGTTGCTTCGGTAACGCCACTAACGTCCCATGCAGATCCTGGATCGTTGTCTGCATAACCAATAGCGTCCAATGTTAGGCCCATTTTCAACCAAGCAGTCGTATCTTCAGATAGAGGTTCAGGAAGATATCCAATGTGAGTTACTTTAAAACCATCATCTCCATTATGCTTTAGAAATTCATCCGGCTCTACCATATCTGCACAATTCTGGAGAGCTAAATCAGAGGCAGCGCGTGTTAAAACATAGGTAGAGTTTGGAGGAAGTATTCCATCAAGCCGAATCCAGCTAGACTCCATCCAATGACTACCGTTTTGTGTTCTACGCAAGATATAATTAGAGAGATCAATAGGTTCTTCTTTTGGGTTATATAGTTCAGCAGCAGCATTGTATGTTGGGCTACCTCTATATCCAATATACCAGTCACTAATAAATAAATCTGTGTAGGTCTCTTCGTTTACTGCGGGGTCTTCTCCCAAAACCCAATAAGCCATAAAGGGACCGTTACTGGAGCTTTGTTCGAAAAGACCATCGCTGGCTATAATATCATAGTAAAATACAGACTCATTTAAATTATTAGAGATTAAGTAGTCGTATACTCCTTGTCTTGTTACTAAATTTAAATTATCTTGCCACTCAGAAGGATCAAAGATTAGTTCACCCATGTTGGGAGAATGACTAACAATGTAATAATAAGTTATATTATTTCCATCTGGATCTACAGATTCTTCCCACTGAAATGTAATCATTTCTTCTACATTACTTGGGTTTACATAAAGTAAGCTGTAATCAGACGGGTACTCTAAATTAAATGCTGTAGGTGGCTGATCAAGTCCCCCCTCAGCATCCGATGTAAGTTGTAAAAAATAAGGTCCGTTATTGGTTCCCGTAGTGTCATATAGATCTGTAACAAAAACATCCCAGTAGCAGTTAACAGAATTATTCGGGCCAAGAAGATCATATATAGCTTGGTAACTTATTGATATGCCCAATTCATTTACGGTACTTGCTGAAAAAAGTGTATCCTGAGAAGGAGAAATAGTATATAATACAAACGTATAATGTAAATCATGGCCGTCAGAATCATAGGATTCGGACCATCCTACATTTAAAATTTCACCAGAATTATCGCTATTCACATTTAGCAAGGAATTGGTAACCGGAGATTCAAGAGCAAATTCACCCGGAGGACTATTGGGTGCATCCAGACAAAGATACTGATGCCCTCCACATACCACTTGCATGTCGGCTGATGCGTCTTGTGTCTCAGGCTCAGGATAGTTGGATCCATTGAGGTCTGCATTTGCACAATTGATTACTTCCCACTCACTCAGAGCATAACTAGTCTCGGAACAACTCTCATCTACACAACCACGAGAAGAATTCCAATTTCCTGAATTTCCACCACAAACATCGAACTTTCTTTGCAGAATATGATATCTTGTAGCCTCTGGTGTTCCCGAAACATCCCAATATGATCCATCATCAATATTACCTAAAGCATCTAAAAGAGTTCCATTTTCAATCCATGCAGTGGTATCATCACCTAAACCACCAATATAAAATACACCAAAAGCATCGTTTCCATTGTGCTTCATAAAAGCATCTGGATCTACATAGCCAGCAGGCTCTCCTCCATCATAGGTGCGATTGGCACATTCTACTACGGTAGGGTCCGCAGCAGCCCTGGTGAAAGCGAATGTTTCTCCAGGGGGAATTATCCCAGCAACGCGCATAAAGTGATCGGGATCCGTTGAGAGCCAACCTGACCCATTCTGCGTCCTTCTAAAAAGATAATCCGCTAGATTTACGGTGTCTTCTTTGGGGTTATATATTTCAACTAAATTATTGTATACACCATCTCCTCTCCATCCAATGTACCAATCGCTAATAAATACATCAACAATTTGGGCGAGAGAAATTGAGATAAAGAAACTAAATTTTAAAAGAATTTGGAATAATTTCATTTTTTTTTACCACTTTTCATTCTATTAGACTAATTATAACAAATTTAAAAAAAATACTTTCATTTTAAAAGCATCATCTTTTTTGTTTCTTTGAATCCTCCTATTTCCAAGGTATAAAAATAAATACCTGATTGCACCTTTACACCTAAATCGTTTGTTCCACTCCAGTGTATTGTTTTCAAACCTTTTGATTTTTTATTATCAAGTAATACTTTAATTAATTTACCATTTATATCGTTTAAATATATATTTACATATTCATTAATATCGCTGTAGAAGTTAATTGAGGTGTTAGTATTAAACGGATTCGGAAAATTGTTCCCCAAACTAATAAGGCCTGGTGTTATGTCATTTCCTACCTGCAGTTGATTACTTATGATTATACTAAAACTCTGCTGCTGCACTATTTCATTTAGCATTATTTGATTGCACTCAATCTCTAATTGTCCATTCTCAAATTCAGTTGGAATAAAATACAAAGTGAACAGATCGATGTCTCCATCTATAGGTGTTGGACTAGCGCCAGTTACTATAATTGAGCCTGAATCTAAAACTGAAGATTCAACCACAAAACCATAATCAGAAATTGAACCCAAATAGACTGAACCTGATTCTAATTGAACATTATCATATGTAAAGGATATGGTAAAGCTGTAAAGATTATTTGAATTTTCTATGGAAATTGGAATAGTGACTATTTCACCTACTTCTCCGAGTATTTCAGGGGCATGGAAATCTCCACTTGCAATAAAAGAATCAGAATTATCAATTGGTATACCATCAATATTTCCAGAGACAAATTGCAGAATAAGACTAGCATCAAAAGCCGATAGGTTTGTACTGTTGCTTGCATCACCGGTCGCCTGTTGAAGTTGACTCAGTAATTCATCGCCTACAATATGAGTTAAAACTAAGCTTGCATCATCTTCTGAAACTTCAGCATCCCAGTCAATATCTCCATACAATGTATCAATCTGCACCAATGACGCGTGAATGGAAGTATCGCTTAAGCCTATTTGGTCAAAAGCAATCAGACTAACATCAAATATGCCTGGATAAGAAAAAGTATAGCTAAGATTTCCTTCCGAAGAGATTACACTATCATTTATATTCCAATTGAAAAATGAAAGAGAATGTGTACCAGCTACAGATTCATTTATAAAATTCACAGTATGAGGATAGTCGCCAACATTGTCATTGGTAGAAAAATTTGATGCCGGAAATACTAAGTTATTATATTGTTCACAATCACCAAGACTAAAAATAGCGCTCCTGCCGCATGAAGAGCTGAATATACCGTTATAGTCATGTCCTATCCCCGAAATCAAAGCAATTAGTTGATTATCGAGAATTTGACTTCCATAGAAATATTGTAGATAATTATAATAGATAATGGATCTCTCCAAGCGATTGCTACCTTGAGTCATTGACTCGCAATCCTGAGTTCCTCCAATATCAATAGTACCAATCAGATATTTGATTTCTCGTCTAGAATACCTATCTCGAATGGAATCTAAACCCATCATGCTCATATAGTCATTTAAATCATCTAAACCATATTTATAATCATTATAACCTCCACAATTTTCCGGCAGCTCCCATGCAATAGGAAAAAGATATTCACCATACCGATATTCATCCATGTACACATAGCTTGATGGCGCAGATACAATATATCGTATTTTTCCGCCAGCTTCTTGGTCTGATCCAGCAGCATACCTATTTACAAATTGTCCTCCAGCTGAATTACCTACCAATGCAATATCTTGTAAATTTGGGTAAGTAATAAGTAGATGAGCTATAAGTGAATCCATAATTGTGTAGGAACTGATCTCATAATCTCTTGGATGTTCGCTAGTAGAGTGAGACTGATCACCACTAGACCATGGAGTTGTACTTGACCAAAATGCATATGCAGTGCTAGGCTGCCAATAGTTAAGATCTGTAGTGATTAAGAATTGAGGAGCAATAATAATTGTCTCGGAAAGGACATTTAAATCGAATGCGTTATTGTAAATAGAATTATAATAATCGTCAGCATTTCTATTGGCTCCATGGATGACTATAACTACTTTTTGAATATTGTCGTCAATTGCATCTAAACTTTGATTTGAGAAAAATGGAAAAATAATTTCGTTATCATTTTGAATTATCTGGAAGTTTTGATCTCCAATTACATCAACCTGAGCAAAAATAAAACTTACTCCCAAGGCTAAAAAAACAATCTGAGATAAGATAATCTTAAATCGCATAATGTGTATTCATTTTCATTTTATCTATATTCCAAAAACATTTAAAAAAAAGGGGCTTCATAAAGCCCCTTTCTAATGAATCACAATTTTAGCCTAAATATCTTCGAAGATTTTTACTTCTCGATCTATGACGTAATCGTTGAATAGCTTTTTCTTTTATCTGACGAACTCTTTCTCGAGTTAAATCAAACTCTTCACCTATTTCATTCAAGGTCATTGCACTGTCTCTATTGATGCCAAAATACATTTCAAGAACAATCCTTTCACGCTCTGAAAGAGT
>CACKSF010000034.1 GCA_902602795.1 uncultured Fidelibacterota bacterium | reverse complement strand
TCAATTGAGATTGGCAAGGGTGAATTAATCGGAGTTACATGTGAGAAACCTCTAGGTAGGAATGTTAAAGAAGCAAAAAAAGTTCTAGAACTAACTCAAAGGGTTGGATTATTGGATGGCTATCTTGAGAATCAAGTTTTTGCGCCATCAGTAACTAGAGGAAAGGAAATCATATGGTCCAGAGGAGCTAAGGCTACTGGAAGACCTTACCTTGCAAGAGCCGCTGAAGAGCATAGCGGTCCGCATATGCCATGGTTTTGGGAAGGCGAGTTGCAGGGAGGTGGAGTCCTGAACGATATGATGTGTCACTCTGTTGAGGAAGCACGATTTTTGCTTACTGATCCAAATAAAAAACGTGAGTCACTTACTCCAGTAAGTGTAAACGCGTATGCCTCGTGTCTTAAATGGCAACGACCCGAGTATGCTGAAATATTGAGTAAGAACAGTGGAGGGAAAACTGACTACTTGAAAAGGCCTTCTGAAGACTTTGCTAGATCATTAATTGAATACAGAGATGAAGAAAATCAAAAACTAGTCGTTGAAACTACCACATCTTGGTGTTTTGTTGGTGCTGGACTTAGATTGAGTATGGAGCTTTTCGGTCCTGAATATTCTATGTTTGTAAATACTCTAGACTCTGATTTGAAGGTGTTCTTTAGTAGAAAAGTTGCAGGAGCCGAAGGTGAAGATCTTGTAGAAAAACAAAATGCTGAATCTGGAGAAATGCCAGTTGTTAGTAGCGAAGCCGATACCTACGGATATACTGCAGAAAACAGACACATGATTGAAAGTTTCCTAGCAGGCAAACGTCCTGAAGAAAATTTTGATGATGGCTTAGCAGTGACTGAACTTCTTATGACTGCTTATATGAGTGCCGAGCAGGATAAAACGATACAGTTTCCTCCAGAAGGGCTTGAAGATTTTATTCCAGCAGTTGCAAAAGGTGAGTGGAACCCAAACTAATAAGGGAAAAAATGAAAAATTCTTATATACTTTTCTTTTTATTAATTTTTTTATCTTGTAGTCAAAATCCTGAATGGATTTCTCTTTTTGATGGAAAAAATGTCAAAGATCTTCGTGGTTATAAAATGGAAACTTTTCCTTGGGATTCATGGGTAATAAAAAATGGGAATCTTAAGACAATTCCAGGTAAGCATGGGGTTGATTTGATTTCCGTGGATATTTTTGAAGATTTTGAACTGGAGCTAGAGTGGAAACTTCAATCGGGAGGTAATAGTGGTATTTTTTATTTTGCATCTGAAGAGGGAGACTTTATTTGGCAGTCTGCTCCTGAAATGCAGGTTCTTGATAACCTAGGTCATCAAGATAGGCTTCGAAAAGTCACATCTGCTGGAGCATTATACGATTTAATCCCTCCATCAAAAGAAATGGTAAGACCGATTGGTGAATTTAATAAAGTAAAAATTATTTCAAAAAATAAAGAGATAGAACATTGGCTAAATGGGGAAAAAATAGTCGAATACAAGGTTAGCAGCGAGCATATCCAAAATTTAATATCAAAAAGTAAGTTCAATAGTATGCCACTTTTTTTTAAATCTTCTTCTGGACATATTGGTCTGCAAGGAGACCATGGCGAGGTATGGTATCGAAATATTCGTATACGCAAACTGTAGTATTTTATTTTGAAAAGAAGACATTTTTTAAAATCCATTGCCACAGTAGCTGCAGGATTCGCACTTCCAGTTGGACTTTCTTGTGAGGATAAGAAAATGGAATTTAAAATATCATTAGCAGAATGGTCGCTTCATAGAATGCTTTATTCTGGAGAGCTAAATCACTTAGAATTTTGTGTCATTGCCAGAGAACAATTTGATCTGGATGCTGTAGAGTACGTGAATTCATTCTTTTTTGATAAAGCTGAAGATTTAGATTACCTCAAAGAAATGAAAAATAGAGCGAATGATCAAGGAGTATCTAGCTTATTAATTATGTGCGATAACGAAGGAGACCTTGGAGATCCTAATCAAAAAGCAAGATTAAAAGCTGTAGAAAATCATTTCAAGTGGATGGAAGCAGCAAAATTTCTTGGTTGTCATTCTATAAGAGTTAATGCGAAAAGTAAAGGAACCTATGAAGATCAAATTCAATTGGCTTCCGATGGTTTGAGAAAATTAACAGAATATGGGGAAAAAATAGGAATAAATACCATTGTTGAAAATCATGGAGGGTTGTCCTCTAATGGAAAATGGTTAGTTTCTGTAATGAAAGAGGTGGATCATCCAATGTGCGGAACTTTACCTGATTTTGGAAATTTCAAAATAAAGGATGGTGAATTGTATGACCGGTATATAGGTGTTGATGAGTTAATGCCTTACGCTAAAGCTGTAAGCGCTAAGAGCCACAGCTTTAATTGGAAAGGAAATGAGATCAATACGGATTATAAAAAAATGATTAATATTGTACTTTCTGCCGGTTATAATGGCTACATAGGAATAGAGTTTGAAGGAAGCGAAGTCGATGAAATTCAAGGTATACAGCTTACGAAGAACCTAATGGAAAAAGTTGGTGGATTAAGACATGTAGTTTAGATTATACAAAGTGAATTAGAAAAAGAATCTCTATAGATTTTTTATTAATTCTTTCCTTATTTTTATCCCCTAATATTTTATAAATAATAATCAATACTTTTAATTTAGGAGTAAACATTGGCTCAAAAACCATTCCAGACCGAAGTAAGTCAGTTATTAAAACTGATTATCCATTCTCTATATTCTCATAAAGAGATTTTTCTTAGAGAACTCATTTCCAATTCATCTGATGCTTTGGATAAGCTAAGATATTTGACCTTAACGAAAGATGAATACAAATCAATGAAATTTGAGCCAAAAATAAGTATAGATTTTGTTGAAGGGGATAACCCTACACTTACTTTAACCGATACGGGTATTGGTATGAGTAAAAAAGAATTAGAAGATAATCTAGGAACAATAGCTCGGTCAGGTACAAAAAACTTTTTATCAAAACTTTCAGGTGATGCAAAAAAAGATTCACAGCTAATTGGTCAGTTTGGAGTAGGATTTTACTCGAGTTTTATGGTTGCAGATAAAGTAGAGGTTGCATCAAAAAAAGTTGGTAATAAAGAAGCCTGGAGATGGATAAGTGATGGTCAAACCGGTTTTGAGATAAAAAAAGATGTTAAAAAAGACACTGGAACTTCAATTATTATGCATCTAAATGATGAAGGAAAAGAATTTGCTAGTCGGTGGAGAATTGATAGTCTTGTTAAAAAATACTCTGATCACATAGATTCGCCAATCTTTCTTACTTACGAGGATACAGAATATGATAAGGATGGTAAGGAAAAAAGTAAAGGAATCAAAACAGAACAAATTAATGATGCAAAAGCTTTTTGGACACGTTCCAAATCTGAGATAAAGAAGAAGGAATACAAAGAATTTTACAAAGGATTTTCTTCAGACATGGAGGAGCCATTTGATTGGATACATTTTAGAGCTGAAGGAAATTTAGAATTTATAATATTGTTTTTTATCCCAAAGAAAGCATCTCCTGACATATTCCGGGCTGATTACCAATCTGGTGTTAAGCTCTACGTAAATAGAGTATTCATTACCGATGATGACAAAGAGTTATTGCCTCCTTGGTTACGATTTGTAAAAGGAATTATTGACTCCTCAGATTTACCCTTGAATGTAAGTCGCGAAATTCTTCAACAAAACAGGGTCATGGCTAAAATAAAATCTAATTCTGTAAAAAAGATTTTAGATAGGTTAAAGACGATCGCAGGAGATAAAGAAAAATATGCAGAGTTTTACAGTGAATATGGTCGCTTAATTAAAGAAGGGGTATACCAGGATTTCGAGCACAAGGACGCATTAACCGATTTACTTCGATTTAAATCAACAAAAGAAGATGGTCTTGTATCACTAAGGGAATATGTTGAAAGAATGCGAGAGGACCAAAAATCTATTTATTATATAACAGGTCAAAATCAAGTTTCACTAAAAAATTCCCCCTTACTTGAAATGTATCAGAAAAAAGATGTTGAGGTTCTGCTGCTAGATGATGAAATAGATGAAATAATTATTTCATCTGTTCCAAAATATGATGAAAAAGATTTAAAATCTGTGAACCGCAGCGGCGCCGCCGATGATTTTTCTGAAGAATCAGATAAAGATACGGAAAAATCTTTACAGCCTGTTGTCAAAAAAATAAAAAAAGTACTAGGCGACAAGGTTAAAGATGTAAAACTGTCAAATAGGTTAAGCGATTCCCCTTCTTGTATTGTTGCGGATGAAAACGATCCTACTGCCCAAATGCAAGAGATGATGAAGTCGATGGGGCAAATGGATATGCCTGCGATAAAACCGATTTTAGAAATCAACCCTAATCATGATATTGTGTTAAAAATGAAAGAGAAAACCAAACAAAAATCTTTTGATAGTATCGCATTTTTACTTTTTGAGCAGGCGCTTATTCAAGAGGGTGTGAAGTTAGAAGACACCTCGGGTTTTGTGGCTCGGCTAAACAAAGTGATTTCTGAAACCCTCTAAATTGGATGCAATTAATTTGAGTGAATTATGTTAACAGTACTTTCTCCAGCAAAGAAGCTATCCAAGGATTGCTTCGTAAAAACAGATCATTACCAATTTCCGCAGTTTTTAAAGGATTCAAAAGGTCTTGTAAAAGAACTAAAAAAGATGACACCACCAGAATTTGTGTCATTAATGGGTATTAGTGAAAAGCTTGCGGAACTAAATTGGGAGAGGATGCAGCAATGGAATGAAACATTTAAACCTGAAAATTCCAGAGAGGCTATTTTTTCTTTTATGGGAGATACTTATTCAGGATTGGATGCTGATTCTCTTACTACCCAAGATCTTAGTTTTGCCCAAAATAATATTCGTATATTATCTGGGCTCTACGGAGTTCTAAGACCTTTAGATTTGATGAAGCCTTACAGGTTAGAAATGGGAACTAAATTCTCTAGCAATAGAGGAAAAAATCTTTATGACTATTGGGAGGATTCGCTATCAAATTATATTAAAAAAGAATTGGTGGGGCACAAAGAAAATGTAGTGCTGAATTGTGCATCTGTAGAGTATTTTAAAGCTATCGATCGTCCTTCTTTAAACGTAGATATAATAACACCACAGTTTAAAGATATGAAAAATGGTAAATACAAAATGATCTCTTTCTTTGCAAAGAAGGCTCGTGGAATGATGGCGAGGTTTGTTGTTCAAAATCGAATCGAAAATGTAAATGATATTCTTTCTTTTGATTTGGGAGGATATAATTACAACCAATCTTTATCTACTCCCAGTCAGCCTGTTTTTACACGATCACAATCTTAATTTATTATACCTTACCTAATTACTGCAAATTTTCCAATACGTGGATTAATATGATCCAACTCATTTTCTTCTATATGATAAATATATAAGCCTGGTGCAATCTCTTGATTATTAAGAGTTCTCATATCCCAAAATGCATTTCCTGACGATTCACTTGAATGATTAATTGTTGATAAAAGCTCGCCTGAAAGTGTAAATATTTTGATTTTACAATTAGGTGTTAAGTTGGTAAATCGAATTTTCCGTACATGTTTTGATTCATTAAAATTAGAGCTAACTACATAAGGATTTGGGACTACCATTACATTGCTTAGATCTTTTTGGTAAGTTACACCTGGATACACCTGGACAAAATTTTTATCAAGTACCGTAGTCCCTTTTGCATTTTCTAGGTAAGCATAGCCTTCAGGATCAGCCCATCTATTTGGATTTGAGAAGTTGGTATCTACTCTTGATTGAAATTGGCCATTCCCAAGTTGGATATATTTTGTAGTATATGGAGGCTCTACACCCATATCATAAGCCACAACTGAATAGGTATATTCCATCCCATTAACAACATTTTCATCTTCAAACATATAGGCAAAAGTGTCTCCCTCTAGAACGTATGGTTCAGGAAGTCTTATCATTTCTAACCCTGTATCTTTTCCAGGGTGAAACCATGGGAAATAAGGGTCCGGCCCGCTTATAGAATGTCCTCTTGATAATTTTGGCTCACAATCATAATTGGGTTCATAGACACAATGCATTGAGTCCATTTCAGCAGATAAATCAAATTGTTGAAAGGGTTGCCAGCCAACGAAAATCCCTTCCTTATCAAAAATCATATTTCTCGGTTGCCCCCAAGTTTTTCCACCATCAGTGCTTTTATATAGTTTGTAACCTTCGAAATCAGAATATCCTGTTAAAACATCTTTAGATGACTCAGCGTGATCGTTCCAATATATTTTAACTTTATTTATTTCACTAACGGCATGGACAGCTGGAACGCTCGGGGGTGTAAATCCTTGGTATCTTGAATTATACATCACTTGCGCAAAACGAGCATTGTTGATTAGGTCTTCCTTATCCTGACCAAAAATAATGCAGAAAGAAAACGGGACCTCTCTTCCAACAGGTAGATCAAAAGGTCCACATGTCATCAAGACCAATGGATCGACACCTTCAGGTGGTCTCTGGAATACCATTTCTTCTTCAATTCCTTCAAGAGAATCAAAATGAGGATTTAGATCTTCAGGTAAATCTGTACCTGGATTTTCGGTATGGAAATGCCATGCCTTTTCATTGTTGCTTAAATTTGTAGTATCACCAACCATGATTTTATAAAATATTTCTTCTTTATTTCTAGCTTGAGGACAACCTGGAGTTCCTGCATAACAGTCTCCAGATAAGCTTTCTGGATGAGTAACACCAGGTCGCAGATACCAGTCCAGCCAATGCCAGTCAGTCATTTTTAGGGGCTCGCCAGGAAAAATATTGATTATACCATCCTTATCTAAGTCAACAGAATTAGTAGCCTTTGGCGAATCCAATAGTTGCGTTGCAACTAGTCCAAATTCATTGCCAGGACTTTGAAGTTCAGGGTTCATTGTATAACCTGGAACATTTGAGTATCCATCGTAATCACCAATCATGGCCATACTAATAAGCATTCTTTCATTATTTACCTCAAAAACTTCCCAATAGTATTCCATATAGTCATCTGCGCTAGACCAATAGTTAGGATTCCCATATTTATCGCTTGTTAGAATGACACCATCATTCCAAAATCCTAAGCTAACTCCCGAATAGTTAAAACCTTTACCCCCATTTAATTTTGTACCATCAGGCATTATCATGCCTTCACCACATATTTGGTTTCCATTTGAATCTAATACTGGAATTCCATTCTCATTTTCGGCGCACCAGTCTCCACTCTCATTTCTAACCTTTACGGTAACAAATAATATGTCCTCTGCATAAGAAACACCATAAGAATGAGCTTCATTCATTACTCTAAGACCCATTGGGTAACCAGTTTGTTCGTATTCGTTATTTGTATTTACTTGATTTCCACGATGAGCCCATCTATCGTCAAATTCTAGATAGATATCCATGTCAGAAATAAACCTGCCAGGTACATCCTCCCAGCAATCTGGGTCTTTGCGAGACTGATAACAACCACTTAAATTAATATTATAGTCTTGTGCCCACCAGCCAGGCTAAAAAGGATCTTGTTCATTCGTTAATGGGTTGAATTTTTCGGCCATGTAGAACCATATCTATAATGTGCTAATAGTGGATATTCATCAGAAGGATCTGTAACATAAGTTTCTCCAAATAGATCTCCTGCAGATACT
Organism: uncultured Fidelibacterota bacterium; assembly: GCA_902602795.1. GTDB lineage: Bacteria > Fidelibacterota > Marinisomatia > Marinisomatales > UBA1611. Next base: position 7,821 of record CACKSF010000034.1, on the reverse strand, counting down.
TCTGTATTATGGGTATTTATTCTAGAATTTGTGGATGCGTGCCAGTCTGTATTAAAGGTCGGTGAAAAATAACTTAGGCAAGATTCGGCTGTATTTGCTCCATAGTAATAATAATGATCATCGGAAGTCCATTCTTTTTGGTCTTTTCCATAATTATAATAGTCAAACTGGTCTTCACGACTAATTAACTTTGGCCGAAGAGCCCAAGGATAAATTAATCCTATTCGAGAATTAGATTTATTTGGGTCGAGTTGACCCGGAGTACTAATGATTAAATGAGATGTTTCATTATCAATCACCCATTGGTAGCCATCATTAATATCAAGCAATGAGGTTTTTTTTGCTACACTGTCTGGCTCCCATCTTCCGTAATCTTCTTCAGCATCAAAAAGGATCCCAACAAAATTTGTATCCCCATTAGCAAACCAGGCACTATATGCATCATGGGATTGCCACATGCTATACATTGAAATCCCTTCATCATTGGTAATGGTTTCTATATTTTCCCAACTGTATTTTGATGAATAAGAATGTCCCGGAACACCAGCAAAAAAAGAAACTTCATAGAGATATGAATATTTTCCCCATGCACCATTCGGACTAACTTCAATATCAATGTAATTACCATAATTTAAAATAGCTGTTTGTGCTTTTCCTTGGAGGAGATATCCTCTTGCTCTATCAGACATAGGGTTTGTTGGAAAAGGATGGTAACCAATTTTTCCCGCGTTTTGTAGATCAAAAGGATCAATAATGTTCGGGAGACTAGGCCTTTTAATATTTTCACTTATTAAAAATGATGAAAATATGACGTTGATAATAATTGTAAATCCTTGGAATAACATTTAATTATTTTACAATAAAAGTTGGTTAGGATTCATGATCAAGCGTATAAAAGCCTAAATTTTGATATCAGACTAGAAGGAATTATCTTTATAGCACTCTTTTTACAATATTTTGGAGAATTGCATGATAAAATCGATAAAAACTTTTATTTTTAGTATTTTTTTTCTCTCGATAGTATTTTCCCAAGAACTTTGCCCTCCTGCGCTTGTAGATGCACTTTTTTATGATGAAAAAATCGAACTTTCATGGGATCAGACCACCTCGTGGGGAGACTTACTATACGAGCAATGTTTTGTTTCATGTTCATTAGCTTCGGAGGCAATGACAGTTGTACACGTGGATAGCTCTTGTGGAGCATGTTCAGGAGGTTGGTTTAGATATTCTGATGGTACTGCAAATGATTGTGGATCAGGGATGTTTCCTTGCAGTGATGGCGGAGCTGATGATTTTTCTGCATATGCGGGATATTCGGGTACCGATTCTACAACGGAGATGTACGCACCTGTTGACAGTCGTCTCATTACAAATGAAATTGATTTGACTGGATACTCTTCTGCATTCATTGAATTCACTGAGGCGTATACATACCCAGCGGATGCAAATGATTCAAATATGGTAGAAATCTCTATAGATGGTGGTATAACATGGGATGTTATTTTTTCTTCTGATCCCATTGAAGTAGGTGAAGATTTTTTTGCTAATGGTATCGATATTTCAGATTATGTGGGGAATACAATTCACGTTGCATTTCGATATTATGACTCTATAGGCTATGGGGAGGCATGGTTTGTTGATGATATTCGAGTTTGGGGTAACGAAGGAGACCCCACCGACCCAGATTTTGATCCTAACATGTGCGGAAACTTTTCCCAATACAATATTTTTATGGATGGCGCACAGATAGGCACGTCTGACTCTTCATCTTTTACTGTTGAAAACCTTGAAAATGACGTTGAATATTGTTTTGAAATTACAACTGCTTACGAGGAAGGAGAATCAAGTCCAAGTGTGGAGGTATGTTCCACACCGAGAGGCCCTTTTCAAGTTTCTCCTTTATCCATTAGCTCAGGAGAGCTTATGGCTGGTCAATATGTTGAGTATGATCTGATGATTGCAAATTTTGATACGACACATATTGATTTTGATATTTCATCCATTGAGTTATCTAATGTGGATGCTGCTATGGATATACTTTGGGATGATATGGAAAATTATTTTGCTATTTTTTCGGATGCAGATGGACTCTGGTCAGTGGGAGACTCTGCAATGGCATCCTCTACATATTTAAATTATGATGTTCCAGATAATGGGGGGCAGTTTGGATTTTATAATGATGACGCTGCCGGAGATCTTCCAGAGGATCCTGCGAGTCCAATGTTAGTTTCATATGATTTCAACATTAGTGGAAATTATCCTCCATTTTTATTATTTGATTTATTTTTTCCAAACCCTAGCGGTCCTTGCGAAGATGGAGGTACCTATGCGGATGATTTTCTTGTACATGTTTCGATCGATCAGGGTTCGACATGGACATTAATTGACAGTTCTCTTTCCACTGGATATGATTGGTTCTCTTATGTGATTAATCTCCATCCATATTTAAATGGATCTACTCAATTTAGAGTAGGTTTGCAATATACTGATTGTGGCGGGAATTGGGGCTATGGGGTTGCCGTTGACAATATTAGAATAAAAGAGGGTGATGATTTTACATGGCTCACAGTATCTCCTTATAGTGGAACCGTAGATCTCGGTGGTAGCACTCACGATTCAATTCGTGTTAAAATTGGTATGTATGGTGTTTATGATGGTTTCTCGATTGAAGACGAATTATTAGTAGATGGAGCTTCACGTTTAACCGTCCCAGATGAATACAATATTACAGTTCAATTGGCCGTTGGTGTGCAGGTTTCACTTGATGAACCAAAAGTAACTCCTTTTGAATTTGCTTTACATCAAAATTATCCAAACCCCTTCAATCCAGAAACAAAGATTCAGTTTGATGTTGCAGAGAAGTCTCACGTCAGCGTTGAAATATTTAATTTGGTGGGTCAAAAGGTAGCTACTCTAACAAACAGCACTTTTGATGCTGGGAAATATACAATTACCTGGGGTGGTCAGAATGACAAAGGTGCTCCTTTGCCATCAGGAATGTACTTCTATGAGATGAATAGCTCTAGCTATCATGCTATCAAAAAGTTGGTTCTTGTAAAGTAAATAATTTTTCCTTTAATCGAAGTAAGACTGGGTTCAGATTGAAAAATCAGAAAGCATATATTTTCTTTTTAGGTGTGCTGTTTTTATCCAACTATATTTTGGCTGGTACTACTGGAAAGTTATCTGGCCGGGTTACCAATAAAGAAACAGGAGAGCCTTTAATCGGAGCTAACGTCATGGTTGAAGGAACTGTTCTTGGTGCTGCTACTGATATTGAAGGTAATTATTTTATTCTGCAGATTCCTCCAGGATCGTATACGGTTAGATTTACTATGATAGGGTATCAAACGGTGGTAATGAATGATGTTCGGTTAAGAGTAGATCTTACAACCACCTTAGATGGAAAGCTCAGTGAAAGTGCGGTAGGTTTAGAGGAAGTCATTGTTCAAGCAGAGAGGCCAATGATTCAGACAGACGTTACGTATTCCCAAGCAAACATTAGTAGCGAAGAGGTGGACATGTTACCTGTAGAGGAATTTGAAGATGTATTGGCTCTTCAAGCAGGTGTAGTATCCACTGGAGGTGAAATACATGTTCGTGGAGGTCGAGGTGGTGAAATATCATACATGGTTGATGGAATTACTGTTACAGATCCCTATAACTCTGGGATGGCTGTTGAAATTGAGAACAATGCTATTCAAGAGCTACAATTTATTAGTGGAACTTTTAATGCTGAGTATGGGCAGGCAATGTCGGGTATTGTAAATATTGTAACTAAGGATGGAGACTTTTCCAAATATTCAGGAAGTCTGAGTGGAAGTTTTGGTGATTATTATGTTTCATCCAATAGAGTTTCTTTTTCTAATTCTTCCTATCCTCTTTTCCCTCAGGTCGATAATCTTAATTTGGATAATATAACAGATTTAAAGGGTAATTTTGAAGGTCCAATCGTACCTGATGTCTTATCTTTTTTTGTTTCTGCAAGAAAAAATGTAAATAACGGATATTTATTTGGAGAGCAAATTTTTTATCCAAATTCGTATCTATGGTCCGATGCTCAAAACATGTTTCGCATAGATTCAGCTGTTGGCCTTGGAAACGATGATTTCCTGCTCCAAGATAGTCTCTGGTCTCCTACTGATTACCAGGATAGTCTTTTTGTGTATATAGATTCTCTAAGAAATAATGATCAGTTTGATTGGGTTTCTATGAATACAAGTGATCAACTGACTTATCAGGCTAAACTTAGTTGGAGAGTTACACCCACCATCAAATTCGGATACAACAGGATGTTCAGTAATACAAAATCACAAGATTATTCCCATGGTTATAGATGGAACCCAAATGGTAGACCATTTTCATTTAATACCCGCACTGGTGATATTATCAGAACAGATATCTCTATAAATCAGTCTACATTTGCAAATATCATGTTTTCAAATGCTGTAAATCACTACAGAACACACTTGAGTAGTGATCCGGATTTTTATAAAGTGATTGATAGTTTATCATTTGATGATAGCTTTTGGGGGTATGATACTTTAGATCCATCATCAGCGGCAAACTATAATACAGACCCGCGTATTTTTGATTATGCCACTGGAAATAATTATGAGGTTGGTGGTAATTATATGGACATATACAATCGTAAGTCTATTGTAAGAACTATCAAAGGTGAATTAACAAACCAATACAACAAAGCACATCAGTTTAAGGTTGGCGCAGAGTACAGAACTACAGACATCACCTATAATAATATTACAATATTACAAGCAGACTATACCGATGGTGATCCTGTAGTCAGAGCACCTGAGAATAATGAAATACACAATTCATTTCAATCAATGGACAACCCATTTACAGGAAATCCTATTGATGGTAGACACCCTGTAGAATTTTCCGCATACATTCAGGATAAAATAGAAAGAGATGATATAGTTGTTAACCTTGGTGTTAGGTATGATTATTTTAATTCTCAATTTTGGGTTCTTAATGACTTTAGAGATCCCAATTATTTATCTCCTGTTATGCCAATAAACAGGTGGCATGATACAAATGGTGATGGTGAAATAACTGAAGATGAAATGGACTTTGAAAATTTGAAAACAACTGATGAAAGACTACAATCTAATGCATCTGGTGATCCCTGGTATGATAAGGCAACTTCTAAAACACAACTTAGTCCAAGATTTGCTTTGGCCTTTCCCATAACAGATAAGGGATATTTACATTTTTCTTATGGACATTTCTTTCAAAATCCAAGTTTTAGTTTTATTTATAACAATCCAGAATTTGAAGTTCCCGCGGCTTCAGGTGTCAATTCTACTATGGGTAATGCAAATATGGAACCCCAGCGTACTACACAATATGAAGTCGGGTTTTCTCAGCAAATAGGTAGAGACATTGGAATTGAATTAACTGGATATTATAAAGATATTCGTAATCTTAATTCTACAGAAATAAAAAATTCTTTTATTGCGGGTGACAGATATGGAGTGTATGTCAATAAGGATCACGCTAATTCTAAAGGTATTACCATGGCTCTTTCAAAACGTTCAAGGCAAAGCTTTTCAGGGAACTTGGATTATACATACTCTATTTCGGAGGGAAATGCATCGGATCCAACAGCGGCATTCTATGATGAGCAGTCAGATATAGAGCCAGAGAAAATGCTTGTTCCTCTTGATTGGGACCAGCGTCATACAATCAATGGAACAGCAACCTATCACCCTGTAAAATCGTCGGGTGTTAGTGTGATTTTTAGTTATGGAAGTGGATTTCCCTATACAACAACAAATACTCAAGGACAGAGAACATCATTCGAGAATAATGGAAGAAAGCCGGCTACCTATAATGTTGACCTACGTGGTTTTTTCAATTTTACCTTATCGAAGGCTCTCCAGCTAACTGCACACATCAATGTATATAATTTGTTTGATATACGTAATGAACTAACTGTTTATGGGGACACAGGGCGATCTTCTTATTCTTTGACACCAACTTATACTCCTCAGTTCAGCGGTCCAGGACTTAATTCCTTGGATGAATATTTAATTGTCCCAACCTACTTTTCCGCTCCAAGGCAGATCAAATTAGGATTTTCAATATCTTTTAAGTAAATAAATGAAATATTCTTCACATATATTATTTTATCTCTTCTTTCTATCAATTACAGTTTCAGCTGATTTTCCAGATAAAACCCAATTGATGAGAAATAATTCTGTTGCAAAAACAACTGGAAGAGAAGATAGGAAAGATGGTGTTCATTCAGGAAACCGAGTTCTCACAAGAATTTATAACCATGGCGCAATTGGTGATTTGAGCAGTTCCTTTTCAGGAGTCTATCCAATTGGATCTGGTCATGCCTATATTTTTGAATTTTCACCTGTGATTGCTGCAAGTGTGGTAGATGCTAATGGCTTTAGAAAACATATTATTTCTGATGGTACTATTGGTTTAACAGACAATTCACCAGAGGGAACTCCGTGGGGATTTGAGCCATTATCTGGGTATGCAAATCCAAATCAAGAAAATCTTGCGATGAGTGATAATCAAAATTCATGGCCTGAGTCGTGGCCAAATAGGCCATCAGATTGGGATGGTGAGTGGAATGGACAGTACGGGAAATATGTCAGAGCGGATCAGGAATCTTATTTTGTAGTAGATGATTACTATAACAGCGAATTTGAATTTTGGCCTGATCAAAATGACATCCCACAGGATACTACAGCAGCTCCAGATAATCATCGCAGGGGTTTAGGAATACAGCTTGATGTAAGAGGTTACCAGTGGAATCACCCTGCGGCTGAAGATATATTGATTGTTACATATTGGATTACAAATTTAGGCACTAGTGTTTTAGATAGTGTGGTATTTGGAATGTATGGAGATGCAGATGTGGGTGGGCCATCAAGTTTTAGTGATGATGATGCTTGGTTTGATACTGAAAATGATATGGTTTTTCAATGGGATCACGACAATTGGAGTACATCTTATGGCGGATTTAAACCTGCATATTTTGGATGGAGCTTTTTAGAGTCTCCTGGAAATCCAAATGATGGTATTGATAATGATGAAGATGGTATGATTGATGAAAGTCAGTTTGATGGAATAGATAATGATGGGGATTGGGATCCTGAAGTTGATGATATTGGTGCAGATGGGCTCGCTGAATTCCATTTAAATTACACTGGGCCAGATGAAGATGGTACGGAGGGAAATGGGATTCCTGATTTAGGTGAACCGAATTTTGAAATCACAGATAACGATGAATCAGATCAGATTGGTCTTACTAGTTTTTATTCTGCTCCCTATCCAAGTGTTTATCCTTCAAATGACGAGGTTATGTGGAGCCAGCTTACACCTGGAATATTTCAGGTGCCTGAGCAGAATGTAGATCAAACTTTTTTATATGGGTCTGGATATATATCACTGCAGCCGGGAGAAAAGAAAAAGTTTGCTATCGCAATGGTATATGGTGAAAACATGGCAGATATTTTAAGAAATACCAATACCATGCAGAATATTTATGATAATGATTATAGTTTTGCAAAACCACCTTTAAAACCAACAATGACTGCTGTGCCTGGAGATAATAAAGTTACTCTATATTGGAATGCTTTATCTGAAAAGTCCATGGATCCAATTTACGGCAGAGATTTTGAAGGGTATCGTGTATATCGGAGCACGGATGCTGGCTTTATTGATGCATATACAATTACGGATGCTTATGGTAATATTACATTTAAAGAGCCTCTCGCAATTTTTGATTTAGAGAATGGTTTGATGGGCCCACATCCTATTGGATATAATGGTGTT
>CACKSF010000033.1 GCA_902602795.1 uncultured Fidelibacterota bacterium | reverse complement strand
TTTTCCCTTTTAAAAATTTATTTCCATTCCTTACGATAGGTATAATATACACTTTTTGTTTCACCTGCTTGTACAGAAAAAACAAAATGGATTGTTGAAGCATCTTTTTTTTGATAATTTAAAGAAGGATCTTTAATTATCCAGTCTCCATTTATATGCTCAACAAGTAGTATTTCAACTTCATCATTCCTTGCATTAGTCACTTTAATTTCAATGACTGCTTCTTCACTTTTTCTTTGTCTATCGTAATTTAAAACTTTTCTATTTCCTATTACATCAAATGCACGCCCTGAACTAAAAGTTGTAGATCTTCCCTTTGGAACCTGACCCATATTATCAGCGCCTATATACTCTAATCCGCTTGGAATATTATATGAATACATTTCAACTTTCCCACCAGGCAGTGAAATTCCTAGACCGTTTGATTCTGTATTTTCCATAGTAAGTTGAACTTCAAGAGGCTCTTCTTTCTGCCTACGTTCAGTGTTTTCAAAGACATATTTTTTATTATATCCAACTTCTAAAGGACCATACATTCTAACTGTAATACTTTCTTTAGCGCCTAAATTATGCTTGTCATTTAAGGAATAAATATGATAGTCTCCTAATTGATCTTTACTCATATTTAGCATACCACCTGAAGTTGCTAATGCCCTGCTCATTTTCTCAGGACGTGGGCTTTTAGCATTCGCTTTATTCAAATTTCCTTCAACTAACTTCAATCTCGCATCTTGAAAACCCATGTCTGACTTATTCGAAACAACAGCCTCTGCAATTAACTCTCCTTTTTCTTCGTTGATCATTTTCAAACGATAGACCGTACTCCAAGAAAAATTGGCGGATTTATAAACTAATTCTCCTGAGGTATTACTATTCCCTTTTGATTTCAACTCCCATGAAAGAAAGGGAGTAAAAACAGGGTTAATCTTCTGAGATTTCGTGCTTATAGACTGTACTTCTTTTCTATTAAAAGATATGATCCCGGTTTGTCTGGATAAGGTAATGAAATCATTAGTAATCTCTAAGAGTGTACCCTTTACCAACTTACCATCTACAGGTTTAATCTGAATTTGTTGCCCACGAAGTCCATTAAAATAATCGGATCCAGAAAACAAATCATCGTTAAAACGTTGAGAAATAATATCAACTCCAGAAACATTTAGGAATGGTGTGTCTCGATCTATACCATTAGGAAGTTTATCCCATGTTTTATAATTGTATCCAGATTTTATTGACCAAGCTACGGGTTGTTTCACAAGGGCGGTTCCATCCTTATAAATTGTAAGTGAGGCATCATACGACTGAGTGTAGAGAAAAGTAGAAAATACAATAAATATCCACATCTTGCTCACTTAATCATCTCCAAATTTTTAGTGATTTTTTCCAATTCTTGATTCAATTTTTTCTGATTAGAATGTTCTTTATCAACAACAGATTCTGGAGCTCTTTTTAAAAAATTTTCATTTGAAAGCTTTATATCAATATTTGATAAAAGCCTATTAATATCCAAAATTCTTTTCTCCATTCTATCCTTTTCTTCTTTTAAATTTACTAATCCTCCAAGTGGAATATACAACTCCATACTATTCGATATAACTGTGGCCGAATTTGGAGGTTTTACTACATCTCCCCCAATCGTAATATTTGAAATTCTTGCTAAAGACTTTAATAAAGAATAATGCTCTTTTATAAATATTTTATCTTTTTCTTTACATTGTATTACTATATCTGAATATTTAGATGGAGCAACGTTCATTCTACTACGAACAGATCGAATATCAGTGACAATGTTTTTTAGAACATTCATACTTTTTTCAGCAGAATCATTATTAAGCCCACCCATTTTTTTCCAATCAGAAATAATAATATCATTAGAATTTTCTTTTCCAAAAAATGACCAAAGCTCCTCAGTAATAAAAGGTGCAAATGGATGCATTAAGATTAAAACCGATCGTACACATTCCAATGCAACTGACCTAGTGATATCAGCCTCCTCGTTGTTACCTCCATAGAATCGGATCTTCGCAATTTCAATGTACCAATCACAGAAGTCATTCCATGTAAAATCGTATAAAGACTTAGCAGCCTCATTAAAACGAAATCGATCTAAATGGTTGTTAAAATCTCCAATCATCTTCTCCAATCTGCTAAGAATCCATTGCTCAGGTAAATCTGTTTTTTTATAATCTATCTCAAGATCAAGAGCGCCTTTGTCAGGAATATTTATTTGTAAAAACCGACAGGCATTCCACATTTTGTTCATGAAATTTCTGCCAATTTCAAGCCTTTCTTTTGAAAAAAGCACATCCAAACCCTGTGGAGCCATCAACATAACCCCAAAACGAACCGCATCCGTCCCATACTCATCAAATAAATCAAACGGGTCTGGAGAATTACCAAGTGATTTACTTAGTTTTTGTCCAGTGTTGTCTCTGAGAATAGAAGTAAAGTAAACATCTTTAAATGGAAACTCCCCCATAAATTCATATCCTGACATAATCATTCGCGCTACCCAAAAAAATATGATGTCTGGTCCGGTAACCAAAGTGTCTGTAGGATAAAACTTCTTTAACCCTTCATCTTGCTCAGGCCATGCATGCACCCCAATTGGCCAAATCCAAGAGCTTGCCCATGTATCAAGGACATCAGTATCACGAATCCAATTTTTACTATCAAGAGGTCCCTTAACAGAAACATGAATCTTTGATTTGTCATCTTTATGATACCAAACAGGAATTTGATGCCCCCACAATAACTGACGACTGATACACCAGTCTTTGATATTTGATAACCAATGATTATATGTTTTAGACCAATGCTTAGGATAAAAATTTATTTTCTTTTTATTTACGGCATCCATAGCCGGCTTAATTAGTTCATCCATTTTCATAAACCACTGCTCAGACATATAGAATTCAATTGGAACTTGACCTCTTTCTGAAAATCCAATTTTAGTCTGATAATCTTCTCTTTTTTCTAAAAACCCTTTTTTTTCAATATCTTTAACAATTTCTTTACGAGCATGTTCACGGGAAAGTCCAATATATTTATCCGGAACATTTGAATTCATTGAAGCATCATCATTCATTATGTTTATAAACTTAAGATTATGTCTTTCTCCCATTTGAAAATCATTAGGGTCATGAGCAGGAGTTACTTTTACACATCCAGTCCCAAACTGAGGATCTACATATTTATCAGCAATAATCGGTATTTCTCTTCCAACAATTGGTAAAACAATATACTCCCCTATCAAATGCTGATATCTATCATCATCAGGATTAACTGCTACGGCAGTGTCCCCAAGCATTGTCTCGGGTCTAGTGGTTGCGACAACTACGCATTCGGATGAACCTTTTACTGGATAACGAAAATACCAAAGGCTACCATTTTTTTCTTTGTGAACAACCTCTTCATCACTAATTGCAGATTTAGAAACAGGACACCAATTGACCAATCTATGCCCCTTATAAATGTATCCTTTTTCATAAAGTTTAACAAAAGCAGTTAATACCGATTTTGTATAACCATCATCCATTGTAAATCGTTCTCTATTCCAGTCACAGGAGCAGCCAAGCCTTTTCAACTGTTTGATAATGATTCCACCATATTTTTCCTTCCAATCCCAAGCGTATTTTAGAAATTCTTCCCTGGATAAATCTTGCTTATCAATACCTTTCTCTTTAAGCATTTCAACAACTTTAGTCTCTGTTGCAATTGAAGCATGATCTGTACCAGGAATCCAACAAGCTTCTTTCCCTTCCATCCTTGCCTTTCGAATAAGAATATCTTGGATTGTATTATTCAAGACATGCCCCACTGTAAGCATGCCTGTTACATTAGGAGGGGGGATAACAATAGTGTAGGGCTTTTTTTCTGTTTTGGGATCTGCAGAGAAATAATCTTTTTCCATCCAATGTTTATACCACTTTCTTTCAATAGAAGCAGGATCGTAAATCTTTTTTAGTTTTTCTCTATACATTTTTTATGCTTAAATAAAATATTAGGTTAATATAGCAGTTAATATTTTACAACATTTCAAAATCCTATACATTGGAAAGATCAATAATTAAAGATAAACATTACAAACAGTAAATATTTTAGATTGCTTGTAGTATCGTATAAAATAAATAACATACGATATATTTTTGATTCGGAATAACTACATATTAGAAGATAGTCAAAGCTCTGTTTTTTTGGGTGATCTCTAATTCCTTGTTCACCCTAGAAAATAATAACTACCTGGGATAATTAGAAAGGCAATCATTGCGATCTCTTTAATCCCCATTTCTCATGAAAAGCTTAATAGATTTGATATTAATCGGGTAGATGAATTATTCTTAGCAAATAGTGGCTTAGGAATTATTCCCGTTAGAAAAGTAAGTTCAATTATAATTATTAAGAGCTTAACAAGTTTAATAACATTTAAATTTCTAAAACTTTTTAGTTTATGTTGAAAGAGATCTTTTAAATAACTTTTACTGAGACAGACCTTGCCTGCAATATAAGATACAATAAAAATATGTTAAATCGATTTTTCCATTCCGTTATTGACAACCCCAGAGCCACTCTGTTTATTGTGTTTATTATAACTTTTGTTTTAGCACTCTCTATCCCAAAATTAAAAATTGATTTCTCCATTGAACATCTATTTTCTAAAAATGACCCTAGCGTAGAAAAATATTTTTCTTTTCGCGACACATTTGGAAGGGAAGATAATGTGATAACTATTATATACAAGCCATATAATATTTATGACAAAAATTTATATGCCCAGCTTGAAGAATTAACCTACAAAATTGAAGATCTTAATGGAGTAGAAAACATTGCATCCATTTTCACTCTTAGTGATATTGATGAAAATGCATGGCTTGGGGATTTACATAACGATACCTCTGATTGGAATGAAAAAAATATTACAAAAAAATTAGAATATATCCAGCAAGACCCATCAATTGGATCACGAGTACTATCAAAAGATTTACAATATGGGACAATAATAGTTGCCCTCAAAGATAACTCAAATAATCATAAAAGCCGAACTGCTCTGCTTGAAGAGATTAAGCAATTAACTCCCAATCAATTAGCCGAATGGACATTTTCAGGAGTATCTGTTTTGCGAAGCGAATACGTTAGTTATATGCTTAGAGATAATTTTTTATTTTTACCACCGATAGCTTTTCTATTAATCTCAATTCTAACCTTTGTTTTTAGAAATTGGGTATATGTTTTTTTACCAATGCTTACAGTTTTAATAACCGTTATTTGGCTCCTAGGAATTATGGGTTTAGCAGGCCTAGAAATAAACATCATGACCTATATTGTTCCAACCCTTCTTTTTATTATTGGAATAGGAGATGCCATACACATTCAAGCTAGATTCAGAGAAAACTTCTTAATGACCCCCTCCAATCCTAAGCAAGCAATGTTCCAAACTATGTCTCAAATGTCCAGAGTCATATTTTTAACAAGCATAACTACTTCCATTGGATTTTTAGCTTTGATGACAACCTCAATTAAAATTGTTCAAGAATTTGGAATGGAAATTTCTATCGGAGTTATGATTGCTTGGTTGGTTTCTATATTGGTTGTTCCTTCTGGAATAATTTTCTCTGGAAAATTCCATGTGGAAAAGAAAGATTTTTTTCTGCCTGGCCTTTCTTGGTTATCCAATACCATCCCAAAGAATCCTTGGATGTTTATTTTAATCCCTAGCATAATTGTGATTACATGTACTTACAAAATAAAAGATATATCTACAAATTCGTCTTTGATGGATGATCTGAGACCAGAAAATAAATTATATCAAGATCTTAAACTCACAGAGAAATATTTTGGAGGAGTTTTACCTTTTGAAGTTTTAATAAAAACTAATGAGCAAAGAAATGATAAAAATATTTTAATACCCAATCAACAAATTTTAGAAATCTCCAAAAAAGTAGAGGATCTTCTTAAATCAGAATTAAAAAACAGCCGATTCTTTTCAATAAATGATCTGATTGCATCTGCAAAAAGAATACATTCAAAAAATCTTGAAAAAATAAGTGAGGAGGAACTTATAAAGCAAATTATAAAGAACCAGTCAAATCAACAAATGAGGCTTGTAAATGATAGGCATACTATTTTTAGAATAACAGGTCTTATAGAGGATAAAGCTTCTGATGAAATGAAAATGATTTATTCTAAACTAGATTCAATTTCAAAGGTTTTCTCTGATTATGTTGAACTAGAATATACTGGAACAACTGTAGTTGCATTAAAAACAAATGACTATCTTGTTCAGTCACTTGTAAACAGTCTTGGCCTTGCTTTGATTTTAATCAGCATTATAATGGCATTTATGTTTCGAGCCAATTCCATTCTTTTTGCAAGTCTTATAACAAACCTTATTCCTATTTTTACAGTGCTCGGAATTTTAGCATGGATGGGTATATCAATTCGTCCTCCAACTGCAATGACGTTTGCTGTTGCGCTTGGAATTGCAGTTGATGATAGCCTACATTTTTTACTCCGTTATCGAAAAGAATTAAGAAATGGTCAAAATCGTGTAGATGCGATTAAAGCAACCATAATGAATACAGGTTCAGCCCTATTAATTACCACCTCTGTTCTTGTTGCAGGTTTTTCTGTTCTCTTACTTTCTGCATTCCTACCAACCTATCAATTTGGTCTATTATCAGCAGTAATGATTGGGACTGCATTAATTTGCGACCTTACACTATTACCAGCCCTTTGTTTAGTATTACCAAATCCAAACAAAAAATAATATTCAATTGCAAAGTTTTATAATATCTATTTATGTATGGCTACAAATACATACTATTTGGGATAATTTTAAGTTCATCAATTATATGTGCCCAATTTTCAAAAAAGGGAATATTTACATTTGGGGCTATTACAGGAAATGATGTTCCTAAACTATGGTCTAAATATCAGTCAAGTATATCTTACATCCCTACTATATCTTTCAAAAAAAATGTATCAAATCAATCTTTATTAGATTTTGAATGGAGTTATCAACTGCAAGGAAATTACTCGGGAGACTCACTTTACAAAACAATTCAGAAGCCTTATCGGTTTTGGACACGTTATTCAAGCGAAAAATTAGAGGCTCGACTGGGTCTGCAAAAAATTATATTTGGTCCAACCCAAATTCTTCGCCCTCTTTCCTGGTTTGATAGTTTTGATATTAAAAACCCTACGAATGAAACAAATGGCGTTGAAGCATTAAGGCTTAAGTGGTTTTCATCAAATAATAATACTTTCTGGTCTTGGTTGATTAAAAATGATTTAGATACAATATCCTATGGAGGGAGGTATGAATTCCTTTCTCCACTAGGAGAAGTTGGACTTACAATACACTCTGATCCAAAAAACTCCTACCAAATAATTGGACAAACAGATATTCCCATCGATAAAGCTCATAACAGAATGGCTATCGATTATAGGTACGATGGTATAATAGGATTTTGGAATGAGAGCACTTTAATTCAATCAAAAACTTTGATTGAATCAAAAAAAACTCAAGTTATACTTTCAACATTCGGAGCGGATTACACTCTTCCAATTTTAAATGGAGTATTAATTATGGCAGAAACAATGTACGCCTCAAATAAAAATAATGATCAAAACAAAATAAAATATTATTCCGCGTTTATGGCAAGTTTACCTATAAGCATAACCCATTCAACCATGTATGTTTCACAGCTTGACTGGGCAGAAGAAAAAACATACCATTACTTGCGTTGGAGTAGTACATTTAATAATTATAGTTTGAATTGTATATTTTCACTAAATCCAAAAAGGAATCAATACAAGGTATCTGAAAATATGCTTCCAAAATCAATTGCTGGATTTGGTACAAATATTCAATTCATGTTCATATACCACCACTAAGGATTAGTATGGAAAACAATACCGTCATCTCAATTCAAAACTTAATAAAACGATTCCCTGTTGGAAGTGAGTTTTTCACTGCTTTAAAAGATATAACTTTAGATCTCCATAAGGGTGAATTTACGGGTCTTGTTGGTCCTTCAGGCTCCGGAAAAACAACTCTACTGAATATTATAGGAGGTCTAGACTCTCCAACAGAAGGAAAAGTCCGCGTCTTAAACCAACCATTAAATAATACGAATCATAATGAGCGAGCTCGACTTCGAAGAAAATATATGGGATTTATTTTTCAAAGTTATAATCTACTACCAGTATATACCGTTTTTGAAAATGTAGAACTACCACTTATTCTTAATAAAATGAATAAGGAAGATCGAATACAGAAAGTGAACCAAGCTATCGAATGGGTTGGACTTACGAATAAACGTAACTCTAAACCTAACATGCTAAGTGGAGGTGAATGCCAAAGGACTGCCATTGCCAGAGCACTTGTCCATGACCCAGTGCTTGTAATGGCTGATGAGCCTACAGCAAATCTAGATGCTGAAAATTCTCATAATATCATGAAGATACTAACAAAACTTAATAAAGAGCTCGACACTTCCTTTGTATTTGCAACTCATGATGAGAAGATAATGGGATATTTAAAACGTATTATTCGCTTAGAAGATGGCAATATTGTTGATGATAAAAAAATAAAAAAAGAGAATATTTAGTGTTATTTAAAATCGCATTAAAAAATTTATTAGGAGCTCGTCTAAGAACTTTTTTAAATGTTTTTGTTACATGTATTTCGTTCTTTATGATCATTTTTATAACAGGACTATATGATGGGATGAGACAACATGCCAAGCAAGTCACAATTGATACAGAAATTGCTGGTGGTGCTTATTGGCATCCACTATACGATCCTTCAGATCCAATGGTATTTGAAGACTCTCATTCTACTTTGCCTCCAAAAATCAAGGATTTAGTAAATGATAATAAAGCAGTTCCTATACTTGTAAGCCAGGCCGCCATCTATCCTAACGGTCGAATTATGCCGGTCATCATGAAAGGAATTCATCCTAGCCAAAATATTGTAAGCATGCCTACAAATACTTTAGAAAAAAATAAAGATATAAACATACCTGTCTTGATTGGAAAAGGAATGGCAAATAATACAAAGCTAAATATCGGGGACTCTTTTACAATTCGCTGGCTTGATTCTGATGGTACCTATGACGCAGACGAGGGTACAGTAGTCCATATTATGGATACTGAAAATTTTAAATTAGATATAGGACATATTTGGATCCCTCTAAAAAAAGCACAGAAAATGTTAGCCTTGGAAAACGAAGTCACTTACGTATCCTATGCCATAGGAGAGAAAAAAATAAAAAACTTGGGATCCTGGATTCATCGAGATGTCGACTACCTAATACAAGATATTGAAGCTGCAATAGAGGCAGATAAGCCTGGCAATCAAATCATGTTTACGATTTTACTATCGTTGGCAGCAATGGGAATATTTAATGCTCAAGTACTATCTATTTTTAGGCGTGGAAAAGAAATTGGAACCCTAATGGCCTTAGGAATGACACGATCAAAAGTCGTTGGTCTTTTTACATTGGAGGGAGGGATTAATGCTGTTTTAGCTTCGGCATTAACACTATTCCCTTTTGGCCTAATATTTTGGTGGACAGCAGAGCATGGGGTCCCAATGCCAATGGATTATTCAGAAATGGGATTTATGATAGCAAAACAACTTATGCCCGTTTACTCTTTCAGTCTGATTGCCACTACAACTGTTTTAGTATTTTTTATCGTTATTATTGTAAGCTATTTACCATCAAGACGTATTGCTAGAATGAAACCTACAAATGCTTTAAAAGGGAAGACAAGCATATGATTCGTTTTCTTACCAAAGGTCTGCTAAGGGATCGATCTCGCAGCCTATTCCCGGTTGTAATTATTACAATAACTGTGGGCATTGTTATTTTTACCATTGGTTTCATGAAAGGAACAATGAATAGTGTATTTTTAGATACCGCTGTGATTATTTCAGGACACGAAAAAGTAGTAACTCGTGCATATAAAGAGGAGAGCCAGATGCTTCCGAACGATCTTGCTCTATTGGATGTGGATCAAATTATAGAAAATCTTAATAACGAGTACCCTACTCATTTTTGGAGCCCTAGAATAACCTTCGGTGGTCTATTGGATATCCCGGATAATAACGGGGAAACAAAAGATCAAGGGCCCGTTATTGCTATGGGAATTGATTTACTTAGTAATGAAACCAGAATGCCTGAAATCTGGGGACTAGAAAAGTGTCTAGTTGAAGGGAGATTACCAAAAACTTCTAAAGAAGTATTGATAAGTAAAAAACTGGCAAATAAGCTAAATATTTCCGTTGGCGATTTAACAACCTTTATCGGCACGACAATGCATAACGCATTCACTACCTATAATTTTTTAGTAGCGGGAACTTTCGACTTACGTAAAGGGCAAGCGGATAAGCAAATGATGCTTGTTGATATTTCAGGTGCTAGAAAAGCTTTAGATATGGAAAATGCAGCATCCGAAATCTTCGGTTTTACACATTCACTGTTTTATAATGATGACAAAGCAGTTAGTGTGAGAACCAATTATAATAATAGTTACTCTGATACTTCAGACATCTTTAGCCCAGTCATGTTAGCACTACGTGATTCTAGCGAGCAAATGGAGACTATGGTAGATATGGTAGATGTATTTCTATTAATAATTGGAGGAGTATTTTTAATTATCGTTACTATCGTTCTTTGGAATATGGGCCTTATGAATGGACTGAGACGTCATGGCGAATTTGGTCTGCGTCTTGCAATCGGTGAATCAAAAGGAGATGTCTATCGCTCCATGATATTAGAGTCGCTCATCATAGGATTTACAGGCACTATTCTTGGAACAGGTATAGGACTAATGCTAACCTATTATGTTCAAGAATACGGTATAGATTATTCTGAAGTTGTTTCCTCCATGTCAACATCCTCAATGGTAATGCCAAATATATTCTATGCACAGATTACACCAGAACTATACTATATTGGATTCATCCCAGGTGTAATCGCTACTGTATTGGGAGCTATGTTATCTGGATTAGCTATATACAAAAGAGAGATGGCACAATTATTTAAGGAGCTTGAAATATGATAAAAAAAATGATGTATATAATATTTTTCTCGTTCGTATCTAGCCAAATCGAAAATATATCCGTTGATGATATCATCAATAAAATGGATAAAAATCTCAACGCCAAAAGTAGAGTTTTAAAAAGTAAAATGGTGGTGCATGGGAGGAGATCGAGTCGTACGATTGAATCTAAAAATTGGGTTATCGGAACAAGCAAATCATTTACTGAGTACCTTTCTCCAGCTCGCGAGGCAGGAACAAAAATGTTGAAGTTGGGTGATAGGCTATGGACCTACTCACCACAAACAGATAGAGTCATTCAAATATCTGGACATATGCTACGTCAGTCTGTTATGGGTTCAGATATGTCCTATAATGACATGATGGAAGATCGCCCTCTTCAAGAAATATATAAAGCAACCATAACTGGATCTGAAACAAAAGAAGGTCGAGATCAATGGGTTATAACAATGGAGGCAAAAGTAATCGGTCTCCCATACCCAAAACGAAAAACTTGGGTAGATAAAGAATATTTTCTCCCTTTGAGAGAAGAACTCTATGCTAAAAGCGGGAAACTACTCAAGACTGCCACCTTAAAAGATATTAAAAACATTCAAGGTCGTTGGTTTCCTGGGAAATTTATATATAAGGATGAACTAAAAAGGAACAGTAAAGGAACAGAGTGGATTATTGATAATATTGAGTTTGATATAAAAATACCTACATCTCGTTTTTCAAAGGCCTTGCTTAGAAAATAACACTATATTTTCAATATGTGGAGTATGAGGGAACATATCAACCATAACAGATTTTTTTAGTTCATATCCTTTTTCACACAATATCTTTGCATCTCTAGCTTGAGTTGTGGGGTTGCAGGATACATAAATAATTTTCTTTGCTTTAAGCTTTGGTAAATACTGTGCCATATCTGAATGCATACCAGCCCTTGGAGGATCCACAATAATGATATCTGGTTTTGGTATTCTATTTGGAAGTTGTCCAGATTTAAAAAAGGTGTCTAGGTTCGCTTTTAAAAACTGAACATTTTCAATATTATTTAAATCCGCATTTTTTTCTGCATCATCAAGTGCAGATCTTATTACTTCAAACCCGTAAACTTCTTTGGCTTTATCTGCAATAAATAAACCAATAGTCCCAGTACCGCAATATAAATCGTAAACTATCTCCTCGCCAGTTAGTCCAATCATTTTTGAAACCTCATTATAAAGAGCCTCACCTTGTTTAGTATTTGTCTGAAAAAAAGAGTTAGCAGATACTTCAAAGGTTAATTTCCCTAATTTTTCTCTAATGAATGGCTCACCATATAACAGGGTTTCATATTCACCAAAGGCTACATCAGCCTTGCGAGTATTCACATTATTAACCATAGATGTAATCTCGGGGAATTTCTTTAATAAAGTATCAATTAAAGGAGAGAGCTTATTAATATCGCTATAAGATGTAACTATATTAACCATAAGATCATTTGTATTAACACCAAAACGAAGCATTAGAAAGCGTAAAAACCCAATGTGTGTTTTTGGATCATAAGGCCTAAGCTGAGGATTTTGTAAGCAAACCTCTCTTGCAGATGATAGAATATGGTTACCAATTTCAGGCTGAAGGTGGCAATTATTAATATCTAAAATTTTATCATATCTACCTGTCATATGTAAACCCAATGCAAAGGACTTATCAACCCCTTCCGGCTCATCCTCTAATACCCATCGATGTGGAGAAAATGTAAATTCCATTTTATTTCGATAATTATAAGTTTGTTCTGCTTCTATCTTTCCATGTAATGAAAATTCTGAAAAGCCTCCCAACCTATGAAAAGCATCCTCTACCTGATTCGATTTTTCAATTATTTGTTGATCATAAGAAAGACTTTGAACCTTGCTACATACATAATAGTGATTACAGCGGATTTTTTCAGCATAGTTAGATTTTTCAACCACCTCTTTAACAGTCCCTTCTGCGTAACCTTTTCTTTTTTTATATATACGAGCAATTATTTTTTCACCAGGAATTGCACCTTTAACAAAAATTACAAAGTTATCAATCTTAGCTACACCCATCCCTCCGTATGCCAGCGACTTTATATCCAATTCAAGTTCAACACCCCGCTTAATAGTTATTAGATCACTCATGAAATAATTTCAACTCCCCTACTCGTTCCAATACGGCTAGCACCTGCTTCAATGAATTCAAGAGCTTCATTTTTAGTTTTAATCCCTCCACTAACCTTAATATCCACTCGATTACCAACCACCTTTTTTATTAGTCTTACATCTTCAAGAGTCGCTCCTGAGGAAGAAAATCCGGTTGAGGTTTTTACAAAAGCCGCCCCACTCTCCATGACTGTATTACAAGCTAAAGCTTTTTCATCTTGATTCAACAAAGAAGTTTCTATTATTACTTTCACACAATTACCATCTGCAGCTTCAACAACTTTTTTAATTTCATTTTTTACTAAATCTAATTTTCTTTCTTTTAAGAAAGCAATATTCATTACCATATCTATTTCATCTACACCCTGAAAAATTAAAAATCGTGCTTCTGCATATTTCATTTCCTCAGAATCTGCTCCAAGGGGGAAACCAACTACAGAACAAACCTTAGGGTTTTCATCTTTCAAAATTGATTTTGCATATGATACATAAACAGGGTTTATACATACAGAAGCAAATTTATATTGGATTGCTTCTTTACACAAAACCTCTATATCCGAGTGCAATGCATCAGATTTCAAGTTCGTATGATCAATAAGGCTAGATAAGCTAATCACTCAAATTAAACTTTTTATCTTGTCGATTAACTCTAACGCTTGATTTTTATCTGGCGCCTCAGCATAGATACGAATAATCGGCTCTGTGTTCGACTTTCGAAGGTGAACCCATTTGTCTTTCCATATGAACTTTATTCCATCTAACGTATTTTTTTCTGCGTTGTTAAAGAGATTCGCAGCTTTTTTTATAATATCTTCAGCATCAATCCCTTTAATATTTACTTTGTCTTTTACTATTACAAATTGAGGCAGTGATTGATGTATAACACTAAGAGGCTCACTAGATTGAGACATCCTATTTAAAACCATAGTAACTCCAACTAGTGAATCTCTCCCTAGATGACATTCACGTAAGATGACACCGCCATTCCCTTCTCCTCCGAGATTTGCATTAACTTCATTCATTTTATTTACAACGTTAATTTCCCCAACAGCAGAACGCACTACGGAACTTCCCTCTAATTCAGTCAATTTATCCAATGCAAGAGAAGAAGAAAGGTTAAGAACAAATTTCTCAATTTGATTCATTTCTTTCAAATATCCATCCGCAGCTAATACAATAGTATATTCTTCCCCCAAGGGTTCCCCCTTTTCATTGACAATTGCCAATCTATCTGCATCTGGATCTATTGCAAAACCAGCATGAGCATGGTGCTTTTTTACCATTTTCCCAAGCTCTACTAAGTTTTCAGGTAATGGTTCGGTTCCTCTAGTAAAATTTCCATTTGGTTCACAATTTAATTCAATTACTTCGCAACCTAAAGCCTGCAACATAGCTGGAAGAGCATCCGATCCTGCACCATTAACAGAATCAATAACAACTTTAAATCTTTTTCTTTGAATTCGATTTAAAGAAATGCACTTCAAACTAACACAAGAAATTAAATGTTTCTGTACTGCGTTCTTTTCTTGCCAAATGATCCCTGGCTCTTGAGCGGGTTTAATCACAGGGTCTTGATCAACAATTTCAAAGAGATTTCTACAATCATCTGGATGGAAAAAAGTACTGTCTCCTCTGACAAATTTTAACCCATTCCATTCTATTGGATTATGACTTGCTGTAACTATGAAACCTCCTACTGCTTCTGTATTATAAACCATAAACTGGACTGTTGGAGTTGGTACAATTCCGCAATGGATAACAGTTCTGCCAAGCTGAACTAACTGCTCACACATCGATTCTAAAATTAAATCGCCACTAGGACGACTATCTCTACCTACAACAATAGCACCATCAGGAAGGTATTTATGCATCGCCTTTGCATATGCAACTGATTCTTCTGGTTTTAAATGAGTTTTAACTAAACCTCTTACTCCAGAAATACTACGGATCAACATTTTTTATTATTTTATGATATTAAAGGAGTATTAGAAAAAATATTTAAAAGATGAAGCTCTGAAAGAGCCAGAGCTTTACCTTCCCCATCTGGGATTTTATTTGCGGCGTCTCTTACGACGAAAACGTATAGCACGCGGATCGTTTCTCAACGCCTCAATCCTAGCCAATCTCTTAATTCTTCTTACCGTCTTTTTTCTGGCTTCACGTTTTGCATCACTTGGCTTCTCATAAAAAGATCGATTCCTGATTTCTCTTAGGACACCAGCTCTCTCCCACATTTTTTTAAAACGCCGAAGAGCTCTTTCGAATGATTCTTTTTCATTTACTTGTACTTCTACCACTGAAATCACCTCCAAAGTGTAGTTTGTGGTAATATTAAAATAATTTTCACTATAAAAAGCCGGCAATGTTAACCGTATAAGCAATCAATTACAAGGATTAAACCAATGAAGCAAATTCCTTAATAGTCAATGTCTCTGGCCTTCTTGTAAAGTTAATTCTTTCTTTTGCCGTATTAGGGATATCCCATCCCTTTAAAGTATTGCGCAACATTTTCCTTCGCTGAGAAA
>CACKSF010000032.1 GCA_902602795.1 uncultured Fidelibacterota bacterium | reverse complement strand
ATTGTGACAAATTGAATTTGACATTTTATTTTTATATAAATCAATATTTTATCTTATCCCTATTCCATTAAGTGGTGAATTTAATCTAAAATCTCCAAAACCATTTTGATCCTTAAATATAAATTGTTTATTAATCTTATTATAAGTCCAAATTTGATAAAGAGTTGAATTGGCCATTGATGGGTTTGTACGTTCGACTTGATCTGGAGGACCAAAAAGTATGTAGACCATACCACGATCTGTCTCCCATCCATCTTTCCAGCCATCAAAGTTTTCATTAGCATACAAAACTCGTTTGTAATATTCATCCATTAACTCATTATAATCTGTATCGGGAGTAGGGTCCATATCTTTCCAAAGCGAATAAAAAAGATTTTCCTTATCTTTTTTAAACTTTTTATTGGATCTTTCATATTTTTCATCGTCAATAATATACTTCATCTGTTTAATCGCTAAATCAATGTTTGATATATAACTAGAGATACCTGATTTAAACTTAGAAAAACTGATGTTCTTTTGTTTATTCTTCAAGTTTTGGGTTAAAATTATAGAGAAATCATTTTTTAAAGAGTTTATAACATTTGCTGGAATAAAAAAATATTCATTGAAGTAACCTCTTTTATTTTGATACTTTTTTTTAATAATTAAAGAATCACTAACAATGTCATTAGTTAAAAGCACCTCTATTTCAAAAGGTGATTTATCTACAAAACCACTAACATTTAGCTCCACTCCTCTACCTATTTCTTTCACGATTAATCCATGGGTAGGAATTTTCCCATCCTTGAATCCCCATTTACCTTTAAGGTCCAATAAAAAAATTGGGGATAGAAGACCTAGCTGATTTTCTTTGAAACTAAATGGCAATGTCTTCTTTTTTATACCTTTTTTTCTTGTGTCAAGGTCTTGTAATTCGCCAACAACCTCATATTTTTTAAGCTTTTGTACCTTAAAAGATGAGAAATGTTTTCGATTTAGTATCCTAGATTTCGTATCAAAATATTCATTTACAATAATAGAATCCCTCCAGACAGAATTCTCAATTTGAAATCCATCAGTATTTTTTGCACTTAATGTTGCCTGATAGTAAGCAATATATCCATTTCCTTTTTTTACAAATTGTAATAAAGAGTATGGAATTTCTAGAAAGGCAACGATAGTCAAAGAATCAATATTGCAAGCATATGAAAATGAGGATAAAGAAAATTTATTTATTTTAATCTGTTTTTTACTTTCTTTTTCAATGAATTGAGCAAGCAACAAATCTTGAAAAAAAAGAACAACAACTATAGAAACAATAAAAGTTTTCATAAATCTCTTTTCCATTTAAATTTTATTAAGCCATTAATAGACCCAATCCAAATTGTACTACCATCTAAAATGATATCATTAACTTGGCCAATGAAAGGGTAATTGTAATTTCTAATTAAACCTGTCTTTTTATTAATTCTAGAAAGTCCTTCTCCAGTACCTATAAACAAATACTTATCATTAACTGACATAGAGTATATCATTTGATTACCATAAACCACTGATGATAAAATTAATTCCCATTCTTTTAATTGAGTATCAAACTTTGCAACTCCCATATCTCCTGCAACATATACTTGGTTATCAATTTCTTGAATGTCAGTGAAATTAAAAAGATTATTATTTAATTCTTGTTTTTTTTGTAGGCTAAAAGCACTAATTAATTTGGGGTCATCATTCGAGTAAATGTACAGTCCGGATTTAGACCCTATCCATATTTCGTTGTTAATATTTTCAACTGAGTATACTTGTGTATTATCAAAATATTGTTCTATGCCTATTAAATCAATAGAATGCGTAGCTAATTCTAATCTCCTCAACCCTCTTGAAGACCCCATATAAAGATAACGGTCAGATATACATAAATCCCAGATAATTCCATCTGGGATTCCTCTTGATTCATCTAATGTTTTCCAAAAGTTTTTACTCTTATCATAATAGAGAATCATACCCTCACCTCCTGCCCAAACTTCATTACTTAAACTAGTCAAAGAATAAATAGACGAAGGATACATATTTATTGTTTCTTCAAAATTAAATGACAATGACTCTAAAGATTTCACATCAAGTTTTGAAATACCTTTTGAGGTTAAATAATTTTGGCTTCCAACCCATAAATAATAATTATCTAAGTGGAGAGACAATACATCATTATTAATTATATCAGGAATAATAGGAGTTAAGGTTTCCATAGTTCTAGAGCCGTAAAATACTACACCGCCCTCTGATCCTAAAAATACATTTCCATGCTGAGTAAAAAATACTGTACTAATTTTTTTTCTATTTCCAATAGGATCAATTAGATCACTCCCATTAAACATCCAACCGTCTAAAACTACAAAATTTGTAAAGTCATCATCATATTGCAGATCTTTATTATAGTTTCCACTACTCCAGAGTATATTCAATTCATCAGGGATGGGGTATATACCAATCATCGTTCCTGATGAGCGATCAAGCTTCACATAAGATGAACGCGCTTTTAACCAGATATATCTATCAGAAGATCCGATTTTTGTTATTTTATCATATTTGGAAAGGCCGATATCTCTAAAAGTTTTAGAGAACCAATCACCTTCTCGAGAAAAAGAATATTGAATATGCTCGGGCGTTGATGCCCATAATAATCCTGTTTTTTTATCAAAATGGATAGCATTAATTGTATTGTTCTCAAGACCTTGAGCTGTTGAAATTGGGTTGTCAAAATAATTTCCATAAAGATTAAACCGCTTAATCCCTCCTAAGCTAGTTCCAACATAAATAAAAGTGTACCCTTCCGCAAACGAAGTTATAGTACCAGAGGCTTTATATAAAACCCAATCAAAAGGTCTGAAACTATTTAAAGGTTGCGGGAAAGCATTTGATAACGCGGTTAGTAAAAATAAGTGTCTAAATAGAAATTTTTTCAATAAATACTGAATTAAAGTGTGTGAGATTAAGTTAATTATATTTTTTTCTATAGTTTCTTTTATTTTTATTAAAATTACTTTTTTTATGATAGTTTTCTTTTTTAGTAGATCTAGAATTTCCAGTTCTTATTTTTGAAATATGTCCATGATCTAGAAAAATCAAGACGGAAGCAAAGTGCTTTAAGTAAATATCAGAAGGAGATGTTAAAATTATTGTTGTCCCTAATGAACGATTCATTTTTAAGAGTTGGCTTCTGAAATCTCTCTCCATTAAGGAGTTAAAATACATTCCATAATCATCGATTAGTAGAACTCGGGGATCACATTCACAGGCAATAATCATACCTAACCAATTTAATTCCCCTGCAGAAAGCATATCAATTGATCTAGTCCAAAGGTGTTTAAAACTACTATTTTTAAAGTATCTATTTTCAATGAGGTTTTTTTTCTTTGGAAATTGACCTGAGATATAACTAGAGATTGTTTTGTTCTTGCCATTGTGTTGTGGATCAATAGAGCTAAAAATATTTTCATTTTTTTTTATTTTACCTAACCAATTTTTTTCATATTCCTTACCCTCATAGAGCAATGATCCAGATGATTGTTTATCAAAACCTGCCATCAAATTAAGCAATGTTGTTTTTCCGCTACCTATTGTACCTACAACCCCATAAACGGTTCCAGGATGGATCTCAAGCTTTTTCAGCTTTAATGCATTGTAGGAATCATATTTTTTGTGTAAGTCATTAATTTCAAAAATCAATCTTTTAATTTTTACCATAAGCTAATCCTTAAGTAATAATTGAAGATATTATAAGCAATTCTATCATTTTGTAAATAATTATACACACTATTGATTTTCTAGCCATTTTTCAGCGTCAAGTGCTGCCATACATCCTGAACCTGCTGCAGTAACCGCTTGCTTATAAATACTATCTTGGACATCTCCACAAGCAAAAACTCCCCCAATGTTTGTATGAGTAGAATCAGGCTTCGTTTTGATATACCCACTTTCATCAAGAGTTAAATTTTTGTTAAAAATTTGTGTGTTTGGGATGTGACCAATAGCCATAAAAACCCCATCGCAATTAAAGTTCACAGTCTTTTTTGATATAACATCTTCAATCTCAATGGACTCAACACCAGAATCTTTTGTCCCAATGATATTTTTAACAATAGAATTGTATTTCACTGAAATTTTTGGATTTTTGATTGCTCTTTCCACCATTATTTTAGATGCTCTAAATTTATCCCTTCTGTGCACAATTATGACCTCTGAAGCAAACTTAGTTAAAAATGTTGCTTCTTCCATCGCTGAATCTCCCCCTCCTACGACTACAACTTTTTTATCTTTATAAAAAAACCCATCGCAGGTCGCGCATGCCGAAACTCCATTTCCCATTAATTCTTTTTCTGCATTTAAACCAAGTAATCTTGCAGAAGCGCCAGTAGAAATAATAATGGTTTCTGATTCATATCTTTGACCATTTGCCCAAACTACAAAAGGCTGTTCCAATATATCTACTTTTTCTACTGTTTGAAATAAACATTCCGCTCCAAATCTTTGCGCCTGTTTTCTAAATTTATCCATCATTTCTGGTCCCATTATACCATCTGGAAAACCAGGATAATTTTCTACATCCGTGGTAATTGTTAGCTGGCCGCCTGGTTGAATGCCTTCAAAAACTAATGGGCTCAAATTTGCTCTTGCACAATAAATTGCTGCAGTAAGACCCGCGGGTCCTGAACCTATAATTATTACTTTTCTTTTCATTTTCATTTAAATCAATTAATTTATATAGAACCATCTAAAATATCAGTTATATTTGACTTGGGTACCGCTCCCACAAGCTGATTTACAACCTCTCCATCCTTGATTAATAAAAGAGTCGGGATACTTCTGACTCCATATTTCATAGCTGTGTTTTGATTTTGATCAACATCAACTTTACCAACTTTTACTTTTCCTTTGTATTCGTTAGCAACTTCTTCTAGAATTGGTGCGATTGCTTTGCACGGGCCGCACCAGACTGCCCAAAAATCAATTAAAACTGGTAAATCTGATTTTTGGACATCATTCTCAAAATTTTGATCTGTAAACTCGTAAACATTTTCTGACATTGTTCTAAAACTCCATTTTATCTTTAAAAATTGAAGTATGAAATTATGATAACTATTGGTGATAAAAATATTCAAATTCAATTATTTTAAATTTTTTAAAAAAATTAGGTTGAATTGATAATTAAATTGTAAATTATTTTAAAAGAAATTTATAGTACTGGTAAAGACAACATTTTTTGATAGCATCATTTTACTAGTCCTATTCTCAAAACATTTTAGATGAAAATAATAAATATGATATCCAATATGAGAATGTTTCAATAAAGTATTTTGGTAATCAACATGAGGAGAAAATTCCCTATTTTAATTTGCTCCAATTTTTTGAGTTGTCAAAAAAAGATTT
The DNA here is from genome assembly GCA_902602795.1 of uncultured Fidelibacterota bacterium. Classification (GTDB taxonomy): domain Bacteria; phylum Fidelibacterota; class Marinisomatia; order Marinisomatales; family UBA1611. Next base: position 10,389 of record CACKSF010000032.1, on the reverse strand, counting down.
ATAATTGTTAATAAAATACCATCTGTATTTACTATTTCTTCCAGCACTATTTTTTTTGCGAATATCAACAATATACGCAATCCATATAATACTACTGTAATCAATATACTAAAGGTTGGGATGACAACAGTTTTACAATACTTAAAGAAATAATTTTTACTTTACCTAATAGTTAGATGAATGTTGGCAGAATAGCTATTATTAAAAAGATTTACATTGTCTATAAACAATTTTTTTGATTGAAGATTCTCAGCTTTTAAATTTAATGAAAAGTTAAATATCTTATAATTTAGATTTTTATATAGTACCATATCCAAATAATTAGCTTGCTGAAGTTCTACATCATTCCATGTAGTTTCAGACACATCTTTTATAGATATAAATTTTTTACTTTCAGCTCTAATTTTTATCAAAATATTAAAATATTTGGTAGTTATATGAGTATGATGATTAAGCATGATTGGTGGATGAGATGGAAAGAAAGAATGATCTGGAGCAGAATAACCTGAAAGCATAGTTTCAAAATGTAACCAGTCCCATTTTGGGTAAAATAAAAGGTTTATATTATATCCGCAACTCCTAATATTACCAGCATTAACTGGATAACTTAATGAACTTTTTGACAATAAAATTCTCTTTATTTTATTGGTGTAGCTGTGGCTGTATAAAGAAATATCTGTCTTGAAACTTTTAGTTTTCTTTGATTTTTGTCCATCAAAAGTGAATCCAAATTCAAATATTGAATTTTGCTCTGGAGATAATTTTGATTTTTGATTCAATATTCTTACTCCATTGTTTGTCACCTCATCCATACTTGGTGTCCTCAAAACATTTCCTATATTTAAATAGAGCTGAGATATACTTGGAAATCTTTTGCTCCTTGCACTAGATCTAATTTGGAAATTTGTATTATCCCAATAATTTGATCTAATTTGATAAATTAAGTTTTCATTCGGTATATCTGTTGTTCTTTCCTTGGTGAATACAAAACTAAAATCATTTACATAAAAAAGCTTTTCATTTGAAGGAAAAAAGTATTTTACTGAACCAGAAAAAATTGAATTTTGTCTCTCAATGTTTACACTGTCTAAGTTGAATATAAGATCAACTTCTGAAATATTTGTAAGTGTGGAGAATGTATATAAAGAATTTTCAAAATCCTTTTCCATTGACAAACCAAAACCTAATGACGTATTATTTTTTGTTATTGAATCTTGGGTCAAGACGCTTGATTCTTTGTAATCCTGCAAAATACTTACAAGCGTAATTAGACCAGTTAAGGGACTCCATTGACTCAGCTTTATTATTTTGTTTTTTGAAGTATCTACTATAGATGAATTTGTCCTTAAGTTTGAATAATTTTTTATATTATCAAAACTCATAAACCTAATATCTACATTTTTTGCATTTGTGTAGGCAATGTTAAAGGTATTTCTTGCGAGATTTGTAAAAATCTCGGATCTATTTGTATCTTTATATCCAATTGCAAATTCGTTTTGAGCCAAGCTACCATTTAATGTACCATACTTATAACCTATGGAAGCATAACCATTCACTGCAGCATTTGGGCTATTATTGTTCTGCTCAATATTTAAGGAAAATTTATTGTTGTATGAAACTATAGGAATTGAGTTAATGGCACCTTGAGAAGCGGTTAGTTTATAGTGTCCTCCTTTCGTGATTACCAAATCAGATATTGCAGCCTCAGGTATAAAGGAAAGATTCGGAAATGAGTTTTTAATCCCATCTAATTTTATACCATCATATAATAGATCCATGTCTTCATCAATAAATTGTCTCTGTGCAATTTTTTTTTGGCCATCTAATGATGTATATGTAAGAATAGACGTATTACTAGACAGAATCGATTCTAAGTTTCCAACGCCGCTCGTAGATAAATCTTCAATAGGAAAATGAAATATATTTTTATCCCTCCTGGATACAATAAAAGAAATATACTTCTTTATGTTTTCAATAGGATCTTCAAAAACCACCTCTTTAAGAATTACAATCGAATTATTTTGAAAGAAAATCACATTTAATGTATCGCTTTGATATCCAGATTTACTTAAAACTAATTTTCTATCCCGGATAGGCATTGAAAAATTAAAAAAACCATCTTCATTTGAGACAGTACCTGTATTTGAAGGTAAAGAGAAAACTTTAACATTAATCAAAGCTTTAGAGTTTTCCTCCACAACATAGCCTCCAACAGGTTTGGTTTTTGAAAAAGCCCAATTCTGGAGAAGCAAAACAACAATAACTAACTTCAATCTATGCTCTTCAAAAATTAATTCTTCAATAAAGAAGTTAAATCTTTTTTCAAAGCTGCAGATGCAGTAAGTATAATTGAAAAAAGTGCACTGCTAACGCCATACGTTGTCATATCCTGTAATGTTAAAAATAAATTTTTAATTCTAGATGAAGAACTTAGCAAACGCTGTCGAAAGCTTTTTGGGCTACGGTCAAATTCCATATCTCCTCTAGGATCAAAACCATTCACGCCTATAACTACATCTTCATTAAGAAGCGCGAAAAGCTTGGATTCGGTATCATTTATAGCTTATAAAATATCCACACATCCATTTACGATAAAAATAAAAATGGATATTAATTTAATTATTTTTTTCCTTACTCCTTTTTTTAGAATCCGCGACGTCTGCGTTTACGGTCTTTTTTCTTTTTACGTTTCTTTTTTCCCTTTCCATCTTGCATTTCACCTCTTATTTCCATCATCATTCTCTGCTTAAAAACACCAAGCCGAATCATCTGATCAGGCGCCAAAACATCATCAAGGTTTAATACAAATTCTGATTCCAACTCAATTCTATTCTGACGCAATTTTGAAATCTCTTCAATCATCTTTTTTACATCTTTTTTGCTAGGCTCTTCACTATCTATGTTTGCAATCATTTCCCTTTCTTGCTTTCCTAATTCTTCTAAACTCTTCCGATGTTCCCTAAATCTTGGGAAAAATTTTTCTGCTTGATTAGTTGTTAGATCCAGATCCTCAGTTAAACGCCAAATAATCATATTTTCCACTTTTTCGGGACTCTTTCGATCTCTATTTTTTTTAACATCCCAATCATAATTTTGAGCTATAGCTCCAGTTAAAAAGCTAAAAAGTAGTATGAATTTCATAAAGATTTCTCCTCTTCTAATTTAAGTTGATCTAATAGTTCAATAGCCTCCCAGACATATCCTTCATCCATAAGAAAATATGCCATGTTATGAAAATACGCTTGCTCATTTTCAAGAAAATCTATGTTAATATTCCAAAAATCTGTCTCTATTAAATTTTCTGTTCTAGTTAGCAAATAATTATCAAATTCCATATTAGGAGCACCGAATTGAGTAATGGTTAACAATAGAATTATGAAGACCATCGCTGATGAAGCAAAAAATACCTGCCTGTTTGTTTTGGAGGTTTCAATTTTATTATTCAATTTGATCATAAATTTATCAATATTTGTGTTAACAGCTTCCCTTTTTTGCAACGCTATCTTCTTTTCAATTTCAATCATTATTCAGGACCTCTTTTAATGTTTGAAGAGCATGGTGAAAATTAACTTTGGCGGTATTTTCAGACATACCTGTTATAGTAGATATTTGTTTATATGGAAGGTCTTCCGCTACTCTCATGACAACAACGCTCCGTTGCTTTTTAGGCAATTGTGATATGGCATCCCATAGTTCTTTATTTAGCCATTCCTTTGCAACACTTGTATCTTTCTTTTGTTGATTAAGAATTTGATCAAGATGAAGTAGATTTTTCCACTTATTGCGAGTGAACCATGAATTTGCAGTATTGAGATTAATACGATAAAGGTAGGTCGAGAAAGCTGATTGAAATCTAAAGTTTCTTAAAGTTTTAAATAATTTTAAAAAAACATCCTGCGCTAAATCCTCAGCTACCATCCTATCTCCAGTAATGGTGTAAAAAAATCCAAACGTATTTTGTAGATATCTTCGAACAAGCCTATCGTAGGCATCTTTATCTCCTTTTTGGAATAATTTGATAAGTTCATGATCATTTTTCATTTCATCTTTAAGAGTAAGACTCAAAAATATGCTAAAGGTTAAAAAATATTTTGAACTATCACTATTCAGATTTTATTGAAATAATTATATTGAATGTCTTTATTTTTGTTAAAATTCAAAACAATCCAATACCATGGTAGCATTTAATAGAAGGTTCGAACCAAATAAAAGTCAAAATGCTGCGATTCGCCATCGACCTTCTCCTCTTATGATTTTAGCCGGAGCTGGTACTGGAAAGACATTTACAATCCAGAACAGAATAGTCCATTTGATTAATTATTATGAAGTAAAACCGAAACATATTTTAGCTATAACATATACTGAAAAAGCAGCTAAAGAACTTAAAGGAAGGATAATCAATCAAATAGGATCCAAAGCTCAAACCATGACGGTAAGCACTTTTCACTCATTTTGCTTTAAAATCCTTAAAGAATTTGCAAATGACATTTTACCACAGCTTCTAGAAGAAAGCGAAGCAATACACTTAATTTTAGAGAAATTTGATAGCTTGGGACCATTTCAATCCAATGAATTTCCCCTTAATCCAAAACGAGCAATTCATGATAGTTTTATTCCCTTTTTTAATAGGGTTAAAGATGAATTAATTGACATTGAAAACATTAGCATACCCAAACCTGATGAGGATGGACCTATTACAAACGAAATTGCCAATCAATTAAATGATCTAAAACGAATTTATCCTATTTTCCAATCTTGGAAAAAAAAATTAAACGTAATTGATTATGGTGATATGGTTCAATTAGCTTTTGATCTACTTTCCGAAAATGAAGAAGCCTTAGCAGCTGTTCAAAATCATTTTCGCCACATTATAATCGATGAATTTCAGGATAACAATTTCGCGTTAAATGAAATTGTGACTCTAGTTACTGGCAAGAGAAAATTCATCACTGTTGTTGGTGATGACGATCAGGTAATATATAGTTTTCGAGGAGCAAGTTCTTACAATATTCATTCTTTTAAACAAAACTATGAATCTCATGAAAACTACAAATGTATTTTTTTAGAAGATAATTATAGATCTTCTCAGGCAATATTAAACTTAGCAAATGAAAGTATAATTCATAATGATAATCGTATTAAGAAGAACTTAATTTCAAAAACAAATAAGGCCCCTATAAAACCTATAAGATATTGGGGTGACAACATTGAACAGTTACATTTTATCAATAAGGAGATCTTAAAGATTACTTCAAAGGGTACACCTTTTAATAATATAGCAATCCTTTGCCGTACTAAAAGTCAAACAAACATCGTTATTGGTTCGCTTCAATCTGCAGGTATTCCGGTTATTGAAAACAAATTAAGCCTTTTTAATTGCTCGCCAGTCCAAGATATTATCTCATGGTGTCAATTAATTTGTGGAGGAATCTTCCAGGACTCTGCACTTTTTAGAATATTAGAAAAAAAGTATAATTATGAAATAGCACATTTAGTTTTTAATAAATACAATAAAAGAGACTTAAAACATAGGTATGATCTCATAAAAAAAGATGAAAGTACACAACATAAATATCCCAAAATAAAAATTATAATTAAAAAAATAGAACATTTCAAATCTATTGCAAGAAAAAAGACCGCTGGAGAAATGGTGTGGGATATTGCTAAGTATTTAAAAAATTTTCAAAATAAAGTTAAGCGGTATTCTTTCGATGACCATTACAACCTTTTAAACCTTGGTGATTTTTTAAAAAGATCACAGAGTTTTTCACATCGCAACAAGAAAAAAAATCATATTAATGCATTCAATAAATACCTTGAGGTAATAATACAATCTGGAGGATTGCCTTCTTTAATGCCTAAACCATACAATGAATATCAATGCGTTAATGTACATACGATCCACAGCGTGAAAGGTGCTGAATTCCCAATTGTATTTCTACCATTTCATCGATCAGCAAGTTTCCCATTGAATTTTCGATCAGAAAAACTAATTTCAAAACCACCACCTGAATGGCTTTCATATAGTAATTTAGCTACCAACCAAAAGGAATTACACATTCAGGAAGAAAGGAGATTATTTTATGTTGCTGTCACACGTGCTCAAGACCAATTATACTTACTCGCACCCAAAAAAGCGACCTCGCCATTTATTAAAGAACTACCGGATGAGCTTATGAATGACATATCTGCAAAAGATGTTTCAAATGAACCCATTATAAATCATTCTGATCTACGCGTGAAGTATGAACAACAACTACAAAAAGCACTTTCCAGAGAAGATTATAAGCAAGTAAAAAAAATATGTGAAATTTTAGAAAAAATAAAATCATTTGATTTAGGAAAAGAACTGACATTTGGTGATGAAAAATGGGAGAAGGATTTAAAAAAAGAATTAGAGGATTCTATCCGGCAAAGTACCTCAATTCATAGGGAAGAAATTTTTCTTTCTGCAAGCGCTATTGATACATATGAAAACTGTCCTCTTAAATATAGGTTAAGTCATATTGATGGTGTTCCCCAAAATGCAAATAAACCAGAGCTTGTATTTGGGAATATTATACATAAAGTCCTACAAAGATTTCATGAACCAAATAAAAGTCTCACAAAAGAAAGAATTCTTAATATCCTTGACGAAGAATGGAGGGAAGATGAATTTGAATATGCCGTCAGAGAAGAAAAGTTCAAAGAACAAGGTGTTGAAATGTTAAAAGAGTATATCCACTTTTTGCGTGACAACAAACCCAACGTTCTTAAAAGAGAGCAGTCCTTTGACTTTAATATAGGACATATAAACATTAGAGGTGTCATAGATAGGATAGACAAGGTATCTGATGGAACAGCAATTATTGATTATAAAACTAGCAAAACAACCTCTTCTGCAAAATCTAATTTACAATTAGCTATTTACTCCATGTACCTTGAACAAAGTCCAGATAAAGATATCAAAGGCCTACCATCATCCACATCTCTACATTTTTTAAGAGAATATGAAAAACCATTGAAAAGTCACTCTTTTAAAAAAGAAGAATTAATTATCGTACAAGAAAAAATAAAAACCGTTGCCAACGGCATTCAGAGAAAAGAATTCCATCCTAAAAAAGGAAGACACTGTGAATGGTGTGACTACAAGTTTCTTGCCTGCTATGCATGGGAGGATTAACTTTGAATCAATCAAACAATATTTGTAATAATGCAGAAAGAACAGACAGGCTTTTAGAAACCTTTGGAAGTTCATTTAATTTTAAAGTTTGATTTGATATAGTTAAGTCAGCAATATGATATGATTTTTTATTTCCAGGTTTAATTTCAATGATAGCATCTTTAAATCCTTTGCGAGTAGCTCGAATTCTACCCTCATAGCTAAAAGGCATCCCAATAATATGCAATTCACCTAAAACACTTGTAACTGCGAACAAAGAGTTATCAACATACAACCTGTATTTGTGATCTATTTCAGGAGTAAAGGGGTCAAAATATATTATAATTTCTCTTCCTTTAATTAAGTCTCGATCCGATATAGAAGTCTTTATTTCTTCACCTCCAAATTTTAAAAACAGGCTATCATTATCAGCAAAAAGATTTACATATTGTTTTGCCGGAAAACGTTCTTCTGTAATTGAAAAGCTACTCCTGTAATAGTTTCCAAGTGGAAGATCAAAAATAGTAACTGAATTGCTTTCTAAATTTATCAAATGCTGATACGGAGCTGAGTGAAAATCTATCTGATTATTCTTTTTTGATCCCCAAGCAATTACGGTGTCTGACAACTCATTTATTCTAGATATTTCAAATCCGACACCATCCCAAATATTTAAAATAGTAATGTTACCTATCAATACTGGAACAGGACATCCATGTAACTCAGCATCTTCGTTCGGTAAGCCTGGTACTAATGGACAAGCATCAAAATCATCCATAATCCCATCTCCATCAGCATCTTTCGTAGGGAGGACCATATGAATTTCATTTAGGTCTCCTGCTTTCACGATGAAATCTGCTACAAAGGGATCCTCGTTATTTTTTAAGAAAGCTTTTATCCTGTAATTCCCAGCCAAAAATGTATTTATTTCTTCATAACTTTTTACCAACTTATAGTCCGAGTCATCAAATTGAGATAATATCTCATCATGAGATTCAAGAAACTTATTTGGCATCGGCATTGTCAAATACGGAGCGTAGTCAGATTTTTTTGTATCAAGATTTCTTGATCCCACAAAGGACTTTAGAGGTCTTATGGAAATATCATCCCATCGAATTTTATGTCTACTAGTAGAATCAACCCGCAAATAGACAGATCCTACATAAGGTTCGACAATTTTATCCATCAAAGGGCCAACTAATGTATTTATTTTAGACCTAAGATCTTTCATTGAACCAAACTCTAAATTAAAAGATTCTGAAGCAATTATTTTTTGAGTTGAAACATCAATTAACTTTAGGTCCATTTCATATTGGGACGCCAAGGTATTTACCTCGCCAATAATTATATAGTCAGTGCGTTGAGGGTAATCATAAGATTTGACAAGATTTAAAAAATTATCTGTCTTAATCCTTTTTTGAATTGATTCACCTGCAATATGCACATGTGGATTCCTTGCTACAGCTGATGTTACCATTGCTGATACTAACTTAGGATCTAAAGGTTTCATATGTAAATTTTCTCCGCGTTTGAAAAAATACGACCCAAAGCTCATATCATCTTTTTTAAAGAACGAAAATCCTAAAAATTTATTTTTATCTTCATCTTGCGACGCTCCATTAAGAATGATAGACGTTGTGTCGTAACTCACAAAATGATAGATATAAATCATTGGAGGATCTGATATAGTAAAATCTCTAGAGTACAAAATTGAAATAAAAACAAGTATTAAAATTTTAGACCTTTTCATTATTTAATCCTTTTTACTTTTTGATTTAGGATCAGTAGTTTGTGTTAACCAATTCACCTACCTGGAGTATATCTCCAGTATTCACATCAATAATCCTAATCCCGATTGCAACCTTCTTATAATCAGAATCTGATGCAACTAATTCCTGATATGGGATTAGATTGTTATAGACGACCAATACTTCAACACCAAAATCTTCTAACTGAACCCATTTATCAAGGTAAAGCGGGTTTAGATTGAAAACTTTATCATCATACATCCATGGTCTTTTAAGGTATAAGGTTTTGAGTTTTTCATAAATTGATACTTTTTGTTTTATTAATGAAGTCATCATGCCCTCTTCAATAATAAGGTTCATTTCATTAAAATTAGGTTGGTCTTGGAAATATGTTTTTGATTCTACTGCCTGCTTATCACCGTTTACAATTAGGACCTTTTTATTTTTCAGAAGAGTTATGTCTATCTTTGCTTTAAACTCATCAGAAACAATATCGTGATTATTTATTACCCCTTCATCTGTTCTACCATTAAAAACGAAAGCGTTTGAATAAATTATCCTTCCATTATTTCTTACATTGATTACCTTAATATAAATTCCATTGTCTGGCATATAACGGTAAAGCATTAACAAATTGCAATTTGTTTCTTTGTATAGTTCGGACCAATCTTCATAAAGGATAGGATTTGTGTTAAATACGATGCTATTGTAGACAGATGGATACTTTAATTTGAATCCTTTTGTTTTTTCCATAATGACAGGGTTATTATCCTGATATTTTTCATTATTTATTAGCCCAGTTATAATACCATTTTCAATAGCCATTGTCTCCTTGGAGGGTAGATTTTTATATTGCCCTGAAATATTTAAAATATCTGCATTCAATAATGCCAAAGATCCAGATTTAGTAAAAATTGTATTTGGAAAATCACTGATATTTTTGATGATTTCGTAAGCTTCATTAAACATGCTTATTTCCTCCTCAGCTTTCGATTCGAACCTGTCCCCTAGACTGATCATTGCTGAAGTAAGAACTTTCATTGATGCTAAATCAATCATTCTTAAATAAATTGTTAAGGAAAGATCACTTTCATTAAAATCCATAATTTGGTATGTAAGGAGGCTAGATGCTTGGATTTCATTTTTAATCAAACCTAAGTCTGAAAGATCAATGCCATGCATGTAGAAGGCATCTTCAGGACTAGTGCTGATAAATTCCGACTTATCCCTGGGCTTTACATGATCCAATTTTTCAGCAATATTTAATCCTTTGCGGATTAAACCATCGGTGAATCCAGTTTCTAAGGCCATATCCCATTTGTCAAGATCTCCATATGTATTTCCAATAGGTAAGTCATCAATTCGTACAAGGTAAACTCTTGATTCCCATTTAAAATCAGGAATGTGTCCTAAAAACTCATTAAAACTAGAATGAAGGGTAATTCTCCTCCCAAGATCATGCACATCAATGAAAATTTGAGCATAAGATTCACTCTCTTT
>CACKSF010000031.1 GCA_902602795.1 uncultured Fidelibacterota bacterium | reverse complement strand
ATTAAGCCCATTTATATTTTTAAGGGAGCCTGGCAATTCTAGCTCTGGCCAGTGCTTGTAATTGTCCAGCTTTAGAATATGCTCTACATCCTCTAAATCAATTTTTCTCCAATCAGCAAGAAAATAGTTAAGATAGCCTATAGATGGATCACTTCTTTGAAAATAAGTCCCCAGCATTAAGTCAAACCCAGCTGAAGGCATCTTTACCTGTTTCAAATTGGAAAACCAATCCTCACTAATCTTTGCTTTCTCAATTTTCTGGGTAGTAATGAATCTTTCTTCAAGTTTTTTTATTGAACTTAATTTCTTTTTGCTTATCCAAGATTCCACATCCGAACCGCCCCAACTAGCATGAATTATTCCGATAGGAACACCTAAAGTATTATGTAGTTTTTTTGCAAAAAAATAACCTACGGCACTAAAAGATTTTATTGAATCTTTTACTGCCTCTACCCATCGACCCTGAATACCTAATGAGGAATTCAAACTATATCTTTTTTTTACATTAAACATACGAATATTCTTAAACATATCATTTTTTAGAACATGTTTAGCACTGTCGGTTGAGTTGCAACAATAATCAAAATCCATTTCCATATTAGACTGTCCAGATGCAAGCCAAACCTCTCCAAGAAGAATGTTGTTAATGAAGATTTTATCTTTACCTGATTTAATTCGAAGAGAATGGTTTTTTTGATCATTTGTAGTTTCAGAAAAAGCTTTCCAAAAACCATTAGAGTCTGATTTCACTTTAATTATATTGCCCCAAGATGGGGATAGGTAAACAATAGATTCTGGTAAAGCTTGACCCCAAATTGCTACTGTGGTATCTCTCTGTAATACCATACCATCAGAAAACAAGGATGGGACCTTCAAATGTTCAGGTGAATTTCCACATGATGCTAAGAAAAGAAAAATTGATATTAAGGAAAGGAATCTGAAAAAAAACTGAAAAATAATAATGATTTATTAAAGTAAATATTAAAAAGTTACCCGCCAAAGACCGTTAAGACGTTCCCATCAAGTAAAGTTTCATAAGATTTTAACGATCCATCTCCAGGACCAGAAATGTGATTACCATTTTCATTAAATTGTGCTCCGTGACCAAAAGCACAAACAGAAACACCGTTCGAGAATGCATTTAATTGAACACCTTGATGAGTACATCTCCTTGTAAATGCCTTAATATTATCTCCAGAGCGAAGCAATAACAAACCAGCTGAATCAATCTCATTACTTCCTGTAGCAACAGATCCTCCATCGATCTGCAGTGGAATAAATTCATCTATTGTGAGGTCAAAATCTAATTCTAGGCCAGTTGAATCTATGGGTGTAGAAGGTTCGTTTGGATTAGAGCAACTATTTGTAAGAAGCGATCCTACACCTAGCGCACAAGCACAAGCAACTTTACTAGAGGTTGTCAAAAAATCTCGTCTATTCATTCTTTACTCCTTGGATTGAATATTTTATCTTTACTAAGTCTTCTATTTCAACAAACAAAAGGCTAGGTCTTTCAACCTTAAATTCTGATAGTAAAATATCTAACTCCCCTTCAATAGTAAACAAATTATTATCTAGACTATTCAATTTAGCATTTGTTTTAATTTCTTTTTCTTCCCCAGCAAATTCAATTTTACCCTCAATTTCTAAGGTGTTCTCGTTTACTTTTATTGATGTAGACTGAAAATTAATATTTGGAAAGTCAAATGCTTTACAATAAACAAGCATATTAGAGTCGCGGTTATCATTCCCACTTGAAAATGTACTCAATGGAACTGAAATAGAGCATTCATATTGATCAATATTTTTATCGTAGCTAACTACACCTTTAACATCGCTAGTTGATCCCTCCCATTTATGTAAATAATGAACACCGAAATAGGTAATCAAACTATTTTCTACCCTAAAACTTGAAGCATTTAAGAGGGACAGAAAAAAGGAAAATAAAAAGACTAATTTCATATCAATATGGAAGAAAGGTGAGTAAAGCTGAAATAGACATTGTAACAAGAGTAACCGCGGCTACATTTTGGTGTAGTGTTAAAGCTTTGTTATAATCTGCAGCATGATGAATATTATATCCTAGAAAGGGGATCGAAGCCATACCAGCAAAATGAACCCAAGAAAGAATTCTATGAATCTTCATTGAACTTAGTTTCTTAGAGTATTTCATCCCAGGTGGAGCAAAGTAACTTAGTGCCGCACTTGTCATATATGAGGACCAAACCACACTACTCATACTTTTATGTAAATCATGATATTTAGCAGAATTTCCATCCGCCATTTGTTTTCCTATGTACGCTTGATAAAAAAATAAACCCAATGAACCCATGGCTAATTTTTGATGAAGCTGCAACATTTTTACTCTAAGAAGGAGCTCTTTTTGTCTGGTTTCGGGAGCAAACCCAACTTTTCTAAAAATTCCGTTTTCACCCCATAAAATTTTTGTATGAATCGGCATATCTTTTGGAAGTGATTGTATTGATTGACCGTAAGAAACTGATAGAAAAAGACCAATTGCTAAAGAAACATTCCATTTTTTAAAACTTACCAAAATCTAATCCTATATTTTAACTATTGTTTTCAATATTAGTTAAAAGCTTGCTTTACAAATCTAGGAGATGATCAGAAAGAAAAAGTAAATCAAAAATATCTACTGAAGAGTCAAAGTTTAAATCCGAACTATTTTCAGTTTGACTGTTATTGACTATAGATAAAACAACTGCAATTAAATCCTGATTATTAATCTGCCCATCATTATTAATATCATAGGAAATGGTACTAGAACATTGTAAAGTTGTGAGAAATTGTGAAGTAGTTTGAGGCGCCTCAATTAAAAAATCGCAGTACGATTGCTCACCCAATAAAAAATAATTTAACCAAGCTAACGAGTAATCTGCAACATCGCCGGCTGGAAAAACTGATGAACCATGCCCTTCACCAGCAGATTCAAAATATGTTTTATCTGTTGTTTCCGGAACATATTCATATTGTGGCAGTGCCCACATATTTGAATAAGTAGGGTCATCTGGACTAACAAGTTCATCATATTCATTTTCACCAGCAAAAATTAAAACAGGCACATCATGGTCTAAATGCTCTTCAATGAGACAATAGTAATCTGTTTCTACTGGGCAATTTATAGAATCTAAAAATGCGACTGCAGGGTTCAATAGAATTGCAGCTTTGAGAGTTGAATCCATTGTAGCAGCAGTGTGAGCACCGCCACCGCTAGTAGAGTAGCCTGAAACTGCAAAGTTACTTGTATCTACCTGACTAAATAAGGGAGAAAGCTCTCTAATATTTTCTTGTTTAATGGTTTCAATAGCATCCAATAATCCTAAAGCCCTGTCAGCATAATCCCATTCAGAATTACCATCCCTTGTTGATCTATCAAAATTTCCTATCGTCATTGCTATGAAGCCATAAGAAGAAAAATACCGAGCCCAACTCTGCAAACCAAACTCGTCACCAAATGCATCAATAAGTACAATACTTGAAAATGGAGGATTTGCATCTAGCGGATAATATAATAAAGTCCCATTGTACAATTCACTCTGCCTAATGCTATCAGCTTCTGTTAAATAATCAAACTGATAGGGACCAAATTGAATATCATCATCACCTCCACCACCAGCAAGATTTTGGCATAATCCGGTTTCTTCATTCCACTCACAATATCCTGACCAGTATATACATTCCTCATAAGTGAGATCGGAACAATCAGCCTGCAGGACGTAGTAAGAAAAAACATTAATGATTATTAGAAAACGAAATATCATATAAAAATATAAAGAAATTACCTAGCTATTTTTAATAACAATCTATCGGATGCAATCGAACCAAAAAAACCAAATCCTCCTTGAATTCCAACCGATCTACCCTTAGTGGTTGGATAGTTGAGAAGTGCATTCGAATATTCTCCTGATTCCCCTACTACAAAATAATCATAATAATTTTCATCCATGGCAGTAAGTCGTATCATATAGTCTCTAGTTTCAGCTCCTTGATTCAAATTTTCTGAACATATCCAAGGATATACAGTATATGGGGTTAATCCGTTGTCTGAAAGATCAACTACAAAAGGATCAAAATATCCTCCACACCAATCATTTGCCAAGGAGTCATCCCACCAATTTCCAAGCAAAACCTCGCCAGTTACCATTGCCTTTCCCTCTTGTAAGAGATCCCAATAAAGATTAAATGGCTCATTGATAATTATTGTATCAGCATGATTCCCAAGTTGAGTTAACGAATCAATACTGGGAAAGTTAGGAGTTGTTAAAGATCCTGTCACTGGATCATATCCAGGTGCATTAATATTTAAATTATAAGTAGTCATCGGTTCAGGATTGAAAGCACCAGAGCTATCTATATACAGATTTATTCTTAGATTATTTGTGTCAAAAATTGTGGTATCCCATTCAATAGTTGTTCCATAGATAACTACTGTGGTGTCAAAGTAAATTGTATCTACCAAGGAAATATTTTCAACATAGGAAAAATCATAATTATTACCATTATCATCTGAGATGATAACTGATGCATTTTTTATCAAGGCTGCTGGCTCAAACAAAGAATCTAAAATCCAATAACCATCAATCTCCTTATTTTCGCAATCCCAGCCACACTCATCGTCATCACAATCACACCATCCCAATGTGTCTACACCTACAAATATTCGAGAAATTTCATCTAAATCTGTTGTGCTGTAAAGGCCAACATAACTAGGTTGAAGTGAATCTAAACTAACAAGCCCAAATACATTTAGCACGTGATCATAATCTGATTCTAGATCCTCCCATGAATTCTCTCCTAAACAGCTGAAAAATGTTAATATGCCTGAAAAAAAAATGGGTTTTAAAAAAGAATTAGAATTCAAATTTAACTCCAAAAGTAAGAATGAGTGGGAACATTGGTATTGGCTGACGCTGTACACCAAGTTGATTTCCCGTAATAGGATCGGTTTTGGTTCGGTACCTATAACTTAAAATATTTATATGTCTCGTGAGATTCATAATCTGCCAATAAGTATCATACTCTAAGCCAAAAAGATTCCCTCCCTTACGTGTCATGCCAATATCAACTCTAAAATAATCATCATATCTCTCCGTATTCTTTTCCCCAACAAGATAACTATCAATAGGATACCAATACGAATTATTAAATAAATTCTGTTCCCAGTCATATACCCTACCTAAAATTTTTGTATAGGGATTACCGCTTGACTGTGTCAAGGCAGCACTTAATTCTAAATCTGAAGTTAGTTCATAATTCCCAACAATATTAACAGTGTGAGTCCTATCAAAATTTGGATTATGCCATCCACTCGGCTCCGTAAAATATTTAGTTTCTGAAAACGTGTAGCCAATCCATCCATTAAATTTTCCTGATGATTTTTTTACCAATAATTCAATCCCATTGCTATTACCTCTTGTATCCCAGAATTCATTAATAGTTGTATCTTGAGATGCCCCCTCATATTGATTTGCATTATCTTGTTTAAGCGTAAGCAGATTTTCAAACTTTTTTTGATACAATTCAATTCGATAAAAAATATTTCGCGGTGACATATACTCTATTCCACCAATAATGTGCTCTGAAACACTAGCTGGTTTTTCTTTTGGTATTCCTAACCAAAGCTCAACAAGTCTCAAATTTTCGTCTTGATTATTCGCAGTAGTTAAAAATTGATGATACAAACCCCAATTTGCTTTTAGAGCAATATCATCAGAAATGTGATATTTCACCCCAATCCTTGGGTCTAGGTAGATTTTTTTATGCAAATTATAGTCCGTTAGACGCAGTCCGGATCGAATTTTTAGCCTTTCGGATACTTCCCATCGATCCTGTAAAAAAAAAGAAATTTCCTGAGTATTGTTTTTTAAAGAAAGAGGATTCCAAGTAAAGGAAGTATCTTGAGTGCCTAAATCATATTGAATACCTAAATCAAATTTTATCTTCTTGATCTGAAATCCACTTGTAATTTCATGATCATTTGAATATTTATACTGCACTTCAGACTCTAATGTTTGATCTTTAATGATGTCATATATGTTCCAATTAAAATTTGTGAAGTTGATTACAGTTGAGTCTCTATATGTATACGTATCTCTGCTTTGAAAGGAAAGATCAAAATCAAAACGATAGCGACTGTTCGATAAAAATGTTTTTGCTATCATTTTTGGAGAAACAATCCACCGCCAAGTCAAACCATTTGTTTGATTTCCCCATGGCCAATCCAAACCAAATTGAGATTCCTGTTGAATATTTACAGTTTCATTGCTTACTGTTTCAACTGGGTCTTCATAAGAAAAATCAAGAACATCGTCTCCATAAAATCTGGTAAAAGTCAAACGATGATCCTGATTAAAATCTATATTAGTTTTTATCTGGTAATCATAAAAATAATAAGGAAACTCCAGGGGTATATCTGATCCATCTGCATTCTTCGAACCACTCGGAAGGTTTAATGCATTAACAACCTTATCAATGTATGTTCTTCTACCTGAAATCATCCACGATCCTTTTATACCACTCCACTTTGGAATAGGACCTTCTATGAGGGCCTTACTAGAAATAAGCGATAAATTTGCTGAACCCGTAATCTTTTCTGTATTCCCCTCCCTGTTGATTACATTGAGTATGGCTCCCATCCTTCCACCATACCTAGCAGGAAATCCTCCAGCATGAAAATCTGCTTCTTTAATCGCATCTGTGTTAAATGTCGAAAAAATTCCTCCTAAATGATAAGGATTATAAATAGCAATTCCATCCAACATGATTAAATTTTGATCTGGTGTACTTCCTCTTACGTAGAGAGCGCTAGAAAAATCACTTGTTGTCTGTACCCCTGGAAGCATCTGCAAAGTTCGAAACACATCTGGCTCTACAAATGCAGGAGCAGAATTAATCTCTCTTAGGTCTAGTGCAATTTGACTACTTTCCATAGATCTTTCAAATTTCTGCCGCTCTGCAGTCACCAAAACTTCTGTTCCTTTAATCGCCTCTTCTATTAGTCTTATTTCTAACCTTAAGGATTCTTCATTTGATAAATCAACTTCTTCTTTAAATACAGAATATCCTATCATCGTAGCGTTAACTTCATACAATCCCAATGGAATTCCAGAAAGAACAAAATATCCATCACTATTTGTAGCTGCTCCAATGGACGAATTGCTCAAAAAAACATTGGCATATGATATTGGCTCTCCGCTTGCATCATCCCGAACAAAACCATTTATGCTGGCAGTCATTGATTGAGAAAAAAGGAAACTAGAGATAAAAAAGAATAAATATTGCATTAGTTGATCTGTGCTATCTTTTCAGATTTTTTTATAATATAATCTATGTGAAAGCTTTCTAGTTCTAATCTCTCTTTAAAATAAGATTTTAATCTAGGACTAAGTTTATATCTATTTTTCCCTTTTTTCATAGCATGTACAACTCGCAACATTCCACCCAAGGCGGGCTCTATTTTCCCTATGGGAAAATCCATAATAAGCATTTCATTTCTTATCTTGTCCAAATCATAAACCCCGACTGCTTGAAAATTACTCTTTATTACGCTTTCTTTCTTCTTTAATCGGTTAAGATTGTTTTGTAAATAATATACATAACGACTATCCGCTTCCCTTCTAGTCATTTCACCATTTCTTACCGAATTTTCAATTCGTTTTATGGTTGCATGATCAAATACTCCATATTTTCTAATAATCGTAGAATCCTGAGATCCTATTAATAAGGAGAAAAATAAGAAAAATGCTTTCACTTCAAAAGTTACCGAATTAAAACTTTATAATTAATTAGTTTTAAAGTAATGAAAAGAACTGAAAAAGGGAAAAAGATCGCAAATATTTTAGAGAGACTATATCCTGAAACTCCCATACCACTAGAACATTATAGTGCCTATACTTTACTTGTTGCGGTAATGTTATCTGCCCAAACCACAGATAAAAAAGTAAATCAAGTAACCCCCAAACTTTTTCGATACGCTGATACTCCTGAAAAAATGATTTTATTAGAGGTAGATACTATACGAAATATTATTCAGGAAATCGGGCTTGCACCAACCAAGGCTAAAAATTTAAAAAAAATGGCCGAGCAGATCATCAAAAGTGGAGGCTTACGTGGAGAATGGGAATATCTTGAAGATTTGGCTGGAGTAGGACATAAAACTGCAAGCGTTGTAATGTCCCAATGGTACGGAATCCCTGCTTTCCCTGTAGATACTCACATCCACAGACTCGCAAAAAGATGGGGGCTTACAAAAGGAAAAAATGTTGAAATGACGGAGAGAGATTTAAAAAAAATTTGGCCTAAGGAATTGTGGAATAAATTGCATCTGCAAATTATTTTTTTTGGTAGAGAATTTTGCCCAGCAAGAAACCATAATTTAGAACAATGTGAAATCTGCTCATGGTCTGCGTCAAAAAAAGTAATACGAGAAGAAATGAAAAAATAATGTACTAATTTTACTCCAAAAAAAATAGCCTACTCATTTGAGAAGACTATTTTAAATGTTTTTACATAAAGTATTTAAAGAGAAATTTATCCTTCATCTTCCCAACATTCTTCTTCTGCCACTTCCATCTCTTCTTGGTTGTTCATAGTAACTGTAGTGTTACCACTTTCTGTTTCATATATAACATCTACTGGGAACTGGTAACTTGGCTCCTCTTCTACATCACCATTTTCTTCATACCAGAGTCTAACATTTGACCAGTCCTCGTCCTCTGAAACAGTAAGGGAAGATCCATCTGGCATTACAAAAGTTACTGGCAACACGATCTCAAAACACTCCCTTTCATTATCTTCACCTTCTTCCCAGTCTTCCTCTCCTTCACCTTCACCCCATTCTTCTCTGCAATCACGTTTTGCTAATTCCATTTCTTCTTCAGAATTAAGAGTAGTCACAGATTCACCCTCTTCTGTTTCAAATACAATATCAACAGGATAACTTAACTCTGGCATTACTTCCTCGTATCCAGTGTTGTTTTCGTACCAAGCTTTTAATGCAGACCATCCTTCCTCGTCGTCTCCTGTAACTTCCATTGTTGAACCATCTGGCATTGTATAGGTCACAGGATACACAAAAGAAAAACATTGTCGATTTCTTTTATTTTCATCTCTACCTCTTCTGGGCTCGCATCTAGAATATGCACCTCGAAGTTCTTCACTAGAATTTAGAGTATAGGTATCATCTTCATAGAAAATGACAACCGGAAATTGCATTTGAGGTTTTTCTTCAGAATCAGGATTTACTTCATACCAGGTTTTAATTTGGTCCCAATTATCTTCGCTATCATTTTCTACTATAACTGAAGATCCGTCTGGCATGTTGAATGTTAGCGGAAAGATCAATTCAAAACATCTCCAGTCTTCCTTGTCACCAAACTCTCTATCGTATCCATCCTTATTCCAACCACGCTTATCTCCCCAATCGTTTGGATCCAATTTTCTTCCTTCCAAATTGAAATATATCTCATGCCTAGATCCAACTCGATGTCCTCTCCCTGCAAGTGCTACCTCGTATCCAAGGCCAGATGCTTGCCTAGTTGCTACATCCATGTAGTCAAAATAATCTTGATTCACAACATCTTGAGAGCTTGTAGGAAGATCACTTTTCGATATGTCTTCTAAATTAGAAGATTGAATCATTTGTATAATCTCCGCGTCAGATAGCCCTGATGGCTCAAAATCTTTAGAACAGCCCGCAAAAAAGAGCAGTAACCCAAAAGCCAGTGCTTGAAAAAAGTATTTCATATATAATCTCTTTGTTTAAAAGTAAATGTTACTTAATTATTGTTTAAATGTAATAAAGATAAATTTGTTTCATAAAAGTATTTTTTTTAATTGTAATATTTTTTCATATCTACCGAAGTAATAATACTTTTCGATATTTATTTTTATTTTGATTCGTTACACTAATAAAAAATAATCCACTAGGCACAAACAAACCATTGTAATCTAAGGCATTCCACTGAATGATGTGATTTCCTTTTTGTGAGAAGTTCATTTCCCAATTATTGATTAACTCACCTTTAATATTATGAATGTTAATCTGATATGTACCTGCTTTATCAACCAAAAGATTCATTTCTACTGAAGGATTGAATGGATTTGGATATGGCTTTCCTAAAACAAAATTATCAGCATTTAGATTTTGATCATCTATACTTAAGACCTGATCAAAAGTAACACTGTGAATATTAAAGCCAGCCTGGACAATTTGAATTTTAAGGAATTTCTCCCCTCCTGAGATCTCTATCCTTTGAATTGGAATATCTTCCCAACTATACCATCCTCCCGTAGATGGTACATCTATAACACCTAAATTTTGACCACTCAATTGAGCATAAAATATTCCTCCTGCATCGGGAGCAGATATGCTAAAACTTACATCATAAGTACCTGGCAAAACATCTTCTATGGTATAGCCTAACCACTCGCCGGCTTCTGTCCATCCAACAGTATACGGAATATTTGGATCAGCATCACTGCCTTCAACATCAACCCCATCATTTCTAAAGACCCAACCGTCATTGTAACCTCCATCCCCGTCATTCCAATAATCACTATCCGAATAAGATAAACCACGAGCGCCTATATCATAATATGCAGCTGGTATAGTACCTGGTATCGAGTGTGTGATATAGGGCTTTGAAATTTCTCCATACTCAGCATCTGTTAGAGAAGCAATAACTCCTGGTCTGGTAATGCAATTCTCTATTTTTAAACTATTAGCAAAGCTAGTTAGCCCCATACCTGCAATGTTTGGATCAGGTTGCGTAATTGATCCGCTCAGATAATCTATAATTATTTGATATTGAGGTGTAACCAATGCAGAATAGGGACTAGTAATTTTATCAACCTTTTTGTGTGTCCAAAAGTTCCATCCGATGTTGTTTTCTTCCAAAAGCTTGAAGACTTCATAATACCAATGATTAGAGTTTTCACCTGATTCACCCATCCATAAAGGGACTCCATAATTATTTCTCATATTGATGTAAGACTGGATTGTTGTAATGTCTGTTTGCCCCCAATACTTATGAAATGAATATCCCATATTATCATCCCAAGGCGGAGTAAGCCCAGCAAAGTCTGTGCCATACCAATTTCCCTCGATCCAAATTAAGTGGTTATTATCAACCTCTCTAATTGCTTCTGTAATATCTACATATAGCTGTTTAAACTCTTCTAGGGAAACAGAACTAGGTAAAACTGGCTCATTAATCAAATCATATCCAGCAATTAAGGTATGGTCTGCATAGTAAGTTGCAATTTCTTTCCAAATTTGAATTGTAAGCTCCTTGTAACCATCCTCAAGCCACAAACGTGCAATTCCATCACTATCACTGATTGGGCCTCCATTTTGTGCTCCTGGAGCACAATGCATATCGAGAATAATATAGATATTATGAGGCTCACACCAGGTAATTAATTCATCTACAATAGCATAACCAATAGGAGTCTCAATACCTGTTGAATCATAAAATTGTTTATAGTGGAATGGTACTCTAATATGATTAAACCCCCATTCAGCTATCTGATCTATATCAGCTTGAGCAACATAATTTGCCCTATATAATTCCCAGAAATCGTTGGCCTCATCTTGTCCAATCAAATCTATTACGTGATTTTCTATATCCGTTGGAGATTCAAACCCCTCAATCCAAGCTTGATTGTGCAACATATAACCTTCAGGTACAAGCCAACCACCAAGCCCGAATCCTCGTAATAAAATAGGTTCTCCGCTTCCGTCAACAACTTCCCCATTCATATTGTGCAGGAAACCCTGAGCAAAAGTAAGACCAGAAACTAATATTGAAATAATAATTATTCGCATGTTAAACAATCTCCAAAACAAATGAGTGCAAGCACCGTGTCAGTGTCACTTATCGAGAGTGATCGATCATTATGATCTCCTACACCACAGCTATTATCTAAAACCTCCCAACCACCTTGCCATGAATCAGGAAAATAACCGTTTCTATATTTATAAGTATAGCTAGAATTAGGAGGAAGTGTCAAAGTAGTTTGCCAAATATCTTGGCCTGACGATTGTGTCATCTGAATTCCACCAGGTTGGCCAGAGCCTAAATTGCCCCCAGAAAGCCAAACTCCAGTACTATTCACGTTTTCATTTTTCATATTGACTCTAAAGGTAACGTCCACATTTTTGTAAGAGCTGGACTGCTTAAAGACTCTGACGTAATCCACCATCATTCTCATAGGAAAGTCACTTGTTGAAACGCCTTGAGCACCTCCCCAATCACCTCCAATAGCAAGATTCAAAATAATATAATGTGGATCATCAAATGGCCACTTTCCAACATCTCCATTGCTGTCATTATAAACAAAGAAAAAAGGCTCATCATTGATTAAATAACGTAGATAAAATGGACTCCACTCAAGCGAATATACATGGAATGTATCGATAACATTCTCAATGTACTTTGAACCTGATCTTTGAGTGCCATACATATGATTATATTCTTCTGTGTGGATAGAACCGTGGATCATACCTTCATCGTAGCCGACATGCTCCATAATATCAATTTCACCACAATCGGGCCATCCAATTGAGCTTATACTTTCTCCCAGCATCCAGATTGCGGGCCAAGATCCCTTACCTTCTGGAAGTTTTGCTTTTATGTCAAATCTTCCATAAGTGGTTGAAAACTTATTATCTGTATTTACCCTTCCAGATGTATAATCAGCGACGTAGTTATTACCTACATAATCCGTCCCAGAATAACCAGGTTCTATATTCCCCTGTAGAACTAAATATCCATCTTCTAGAAAAATATTAGTGTCTCGATCTGTGTAAGCTTGAAGTTCATTATTTACCCACCCGGGCTTCCAACTTAATTTATTCCACTTAGAAAGGTCGAGCTCTTCTTCATCAAATTCGTCTGACCACAACATCTCCCAATTTGAAGAAACAATAGGGGTTTGATCATTCACTGAATTATTATTCTCTTCCTTACTACAGGAACATAAAATAAAACTACAGAATGCTATAACTAGAAAATGCATTTTCATTAATTAAAAATATCGTTTTTATCTACTTCAATTAATTCTCCAAAGTCAGCAAGCTTTTGCATATCTATTTTTTCTCTATTTCCTACAATTGCAATGGTGTAAGGCTTCCCCTTCAGGTTCTGATCGTAAAAGTTAACCACATCTTTAAAATCAGTAGATTCATAGTTATCTTTATATAAAACATTAGGATTCCCATCGTACCCCTGCAACTTCCAATTTCTTCCCGTACGAGCTAAAGATCTAAAATTAGGCTTTGAGGTAACAAGTGATTGCAATAATCCAGATTTAATTCCTTCCATCCTTAATGGTTTCTCAGGCATGTTTTTCAAAAGGTCGAGATAAGCTTCTATTGCATCAACAGTTTTATCTGTCTGCGTACCCATGTAACCTCTAAAATATCCTTTGCCATCTAAGTACCATGGAACCTGATAGACACCGTATGCAGAATAGGCAAGCGACCTAAACTCCCTTATTTCCTGAAAAACTAATGCGCTCATCCCACTTCCAAAATATTTATTAAAGGTTCTCGATGTTAGTCGGTTATCCAATTCCATTTGTGTTCCAGGTATCATAATATGGATCTGACTCTGTAAGGCTTTTTTATCGTTATAAAAATAAATTGTATTTTTGTTATTTAATTGTTGTTCGTAAACAACTGGTGAAGATGACTTCTCCAATTGATTATCAAGAATAAGGTTCTCTTTAATTGAATTTTTCACTTCCTCAAGTTTTAAAGTCCCAACATAAAATACTGTAGTTTCATAATTCATAGCCGACATAATTTTTCCTAATAGAAAGTCGGTATCCATTTTTTTTACTTCTTTTATTGTGGATCTTTTTAAATAATTTGAATTCTGCCCCCATAATGCGTAATCTCTTAATGCATTCCCTTTTGTGGAGGCATTTCTGCCTTCAAACATTCGCTCAAGATTACTGCCCTGAATTAATTTTTTTAATTTTTTTTCATCTTCCTTACGGACTTTCATTGTTCGTAAAAATTCACCGGCCATATCCACAGTCTTCTGAAAATTTTTATCAAAGCCTTTTATGTCTAATCCAAAATAGTCTCCAGAACTAAAAAAATTTATTGTACCCCCAATCTTCTGTAATTCTTCTTTGAATTCATTAAAAGAATACTTTTCACTACCTATCATATTACCTAATTCAGCAGCATATTGTAGTGAGGGATCCTCTTTCGTCCCAATGCCAAATTCAATTTTCATGGTGAAGATTGAATTTTTTGGATTCATACTATGGTAAAAATGATAATTTTCCTTTATGTCTTCATATTGCATATCTCTTTCAAGATTTATAAAATCATATTCAATTTTATCTTCTGAAAGATTTTCTAATTTTTCCCGATAGGAAGAAACTTTCTCTGAATTTTTTGCTTTTATAGCTTTGAATGGAGGCTTATCCAATTTAACCTTTTTAGGGAACCCTATTCTGGACTGATACACTAAATAGTCATCATTGAAATATTTGTTTGCGATCTGCATAACATCCTTTTTTGCTATTGATTCAATAACCTCAGGATAATTAAAAATATCTTCCCAAGTCTTATTATAATTCACTACTTCTAAGGCATACGAAAGACGATTACTCACATTTTCTAGCCCTGTCTCATGATCTTGAATCATGGAAAGCTTAACAGACTCCAAAAAATCTTCACTAAACTGACCCTTCTTAATTTTTTCAATTTGTTTTAAAACCTGGTTTTCTGCGCCACGAAAAGTTTGAAATAATAGCTTAGGAATAAAAATAAATGCCATAGATCCATGATCAGATCCTCCGAAACCATCTATAGCGTAAGAAGAGGTCAACTTATTTTCTATACTTAACCGATCTAATAACCCTGTTGAAGATCGATTGTTTAATAAATTTTTAATTACCTGAATTTTTTCTGAATCTTCATGGCTATTCGGTGGCACTCTGTATCCAAGAATACCAAAACGGAATGGAGTAAGCCTATTCTTTACAACCTCTCTTCCATTAAAAGGTTCTTCGTCTACATCTACAAAATTTGGAGCAGGTCCGGATTTAAGACCCCCAAAGGTGGTCTCAATCTGAGGCTTAATATTTTCTGATTGGAAATTTCCTGCTAACAAAAGATACATGTTATTTGCGACATAATATTTATCATAATATTCTCTCATTTTGGTTAAAGAAGGATTTTTAAGGTGATCTACCGTACCAAGAACTGTTTGTTGTCCGTAGGGATGTTTCTTCCAAAAATGTTCAAAATATTCTTCTATTATTTTTCCAAAAGGGTTGTCCATTGCCCTATTTTTCTCTTCATATACAACTTCTAACTCAGATTGAAATAGTCTAAAAACAGGATTTTTAAACCTGTGACTATTGACCTCAAGCCACTTATAGATCTGATGAGGAGGAAACTGATTGAAATAAGCTATCACATCGTTGCTTGTAAATGCATTAATACCAGTTCCACCCATCCCTTCTAATATTCTATCAAATTCATTAGGAATAGCATATTCTGAGGCGTTAAGATTAAGATCATTAATTTTTTTCTGAATTTCTAATCTTTTATCATCTGATTTTGTTAAACCAAGATTATCATACAGTAGGGCAATGCTATCTAAATACACCTTTTCTTTTTTATAGTCTACAGTACCCAATTCTGTGGTACCTTTAAAAAGCATATGCTCTAGATAATGAGCAATCCCAGTAGCATCTGAAGGATCTTGCTTCCCACCTCCCTTTACAATTACCACTCCATAAACTCCAGAAGCTTCTTTGTCTACATTTAACATTACGGTCATCCCATTTTCTAGTTTATATTGCTCAACTTGCAAATTGTTAGAAAATAAAAAACTAAAAATAAGGG
>CACKSF010000030.1 GCA_902602795.1 uncultured Fidelibacterota bacterium | reverse complement strand
CACCTGATTTTAACATCTAGCATTTCTCCAGATTCATCATCAAGCAATTTGAATTCTTTATTTGAACTAGTTACTGTTTCTCCTTTTCCAAACTTGCCTTTAGAAAACTCTTTTTCTAAAGGCAATAAGTTGTAGACAAAGAAGTCATATTTTTTACCATTTGTAATAGTTTTTCTTTTAGTAACATTTATATCATCATAATACATTCTGTATACTCCATATATAAAATAATGCTTCCTAATAAGATCTTTTTTAGGGAACTATTTAGGTACTACATTCTTTGCACAAGGTCCTTTGTCTGTTTCACCTTGCTCAAACTCTACTTTTTGACCTTCCTTTAGTGTTTTGAAACCGTCCATTTGAATTTCACTCATGTGGACAAATAAATCTTTTTCACCATCATTCGGTGTTAAAAATCCAAAACCTTTAGCATCATTGAACCACTTAACGGTTCCTTCCATTGTTTTACTCATAATAAACTCTTTTTACTTTATTTTAATTTTATCTTTATTTAATAATCTTTTATTACAATATAGATAGCTTCAAATGTACATACCATCTATGAAAAATCA
Source organism: uncultured Fidelibacterota bacterium (assembly GCA_902602795.1). Lineage (GTDB taxonomy): Bacteria > Fidelibacterota > Marinisomatia > Marinisomatales > UBA1611. The sequence continues at coordinate 15,588 of CACKSF010000030.1, read as the reverse complement.
ATAACTAAGATGATATAATTTTTAAAAATTATTTTAGCACATGATCTCTTATTTACTAATAATTATTTAATCAATTTTGAATAATATTCCTTTCCCCTTTAATCGTTCGATAAGGGTTAGCCCAATAGCTGAAGCAGGAGTTAAAACACCGTATTTTTTTGGCATTTTATCTTCATTTAATAAAGTACTTATAGCTGACTCAGTTAACATTTTTGCAGTAGCCGAATATCCTGGGTCACTATCACCAAGAACAGTTACACTATTTTTTTGAATTTCATTTATGGACCCAATTATTTTCAATTTAAAGAATCCACTCTGCATTTTGCCCTTTGATGGGCCGTCTCCGGGTTTTGGGAAGATTGTTTTTTTTAATACCCACAATAATAAGTTTGATCCCAATGAAAATTGTAAGAAGGCGAGAATCATTAACATAGTACACGCTTTTAAAAAGCCATTCAACCCCCTATCAAACGAAGACATTTCTTTGTATTTAAAGTTCTCCCCATAAGAAAATTCAGCGATGGCATTTGTTCGCTGAACAACCCTAGTGTTTACTCCTGACATTAAAAAAGGGCTAGTCCATTTATTAAAAGTATTATCCCATCGAACGGATTTAAGTACTGGCTGCCTTACGTTTTTCCTAATTTTATCATCCGGGTTTAATGAGTAAGGACTTTTCAGAACATACCTTTTTTCTGAATTTGAATGAATGTATTTTTTAATATTTATTATACTAGATATTGTTCCACCACTTAAACCGCCTCTTATTGACCTCACATATAGGTTTACATTGTCACAGACTTTATTAAATTTTTCTAGAGAATCTTTTTGAAGTAAAAGCACTCCTAAATCAGAAGGGATTGAATCGAACCCACAACTATGAATGATTTTACATTTGTTTTTAAATGCTTTTTCATGGAACAAATCAATCGATTCCCGAATAAAAGGTACCTCTCCAGTTAAGTCGCAATAGTTTGTATGATTTTTTACACAAGATTCAACTAGAGGCAATCCATACTTTAAATATGGACCTACTGTACTTATAATAACACGGCAAGAAGATGTTAAAACATCTAATGATTTAGAATTAAAGCTGTCTGCAACATATGTTTCAATATTAACGGACTGAGGATCAATTCTATAAAAAGATTGTTTTATTTTTTCAAGCTTTTTTATGTCTCTCCCTGCAATTGCCCAAGTAAATTTTTTATTATCCACTCCATAGTTTTTTATTAAATATTCAACAACAAGCTTCCCTGTAAAGCCAGTAGCACCAAAGACAATCAAATCGTTTTTAATGTTTTTTTTCAATTCTTTAATCGATTATTTAAAATATAACATAAGTATTTTTCAGTTTAATTGTTTACAAAATTTTTATAATATTAAGACTAACCTAACAAAATAAAGTAATTTTGATTAAATAATTATTGCGATTTAAAAATTTTTAAAATACTAATAATGAGGGTTGATAGTTTCAAATTGTAGATCTTTAAGATGTTGAAAACCATAAAAAAAAATTTAATATTTTTAAAAACATGTCTTTCTGACCAAGGGAAAAAAAGTTTTCATCATAAATTTATCTCAAATGATTATGGTGATTCAAGAGGAACCCCCATAACCAGGTTTTATATTCAGCATTTTTTTTTAAGTCTTAAACATTTCAACTGGGGAAATTGTTTAGAATTTGAGGACAATCGATACATAGATTATTTTGGAAAAAATGTTTTAAAAAAAAATACATTTAAATTCTCAAACCAATTTAGCAAACATGATAATTTGATTTACGGTGACCTTACAAAATTCTCTGACCTTCCAAAGGAAAAATTTGATTTAATTGTGTGTACAAATGTTTTAAACTTTATTTTTGATGTTGAATCTGCAATTAAAGGAATTCACAAAATGCTTAAAAAAAATGGGAAATGCATTATCACTGTTGATGGCCCAGCCTCCCATGTTAGCAGGTACGATATGGAGAGATGGGGAGATTTTTGGAGGTTTACAAATTTAAGTGCGAATAAAGTATTTGAGCGAGCAAATTTTAAGATTGAACATAATGCCACATACGGAAACCCATATGCTTGTTCTGCACAATTAAACGGATTTAGTATTCAAGATATTGATCAATCTAAGCTTTTTCCTTCTAATAAAGACTATCAACTATTAATTGCTCTTTATTTAACAAAAAAAGTATGAAAAATTTTATAAATTTTTTATGTTTTTACCGATGAGAAGTAAATCTATAAATGTAAAACAAGTCCCGAAAAGAAATTCTTTTTTCATAGAATCCTGCTGATCGTCTTAATTGAACCATATCTAATAAACTCTTCTTTTTCTTCCTTTTAATAAATCTTATTAATCTAAGATACAATTGTTCTTTAAAATAATTACTACTATAAATTTTATTTATTGAATTAGCCTTAATAATTTTATTTGACCAGTGTAAAACTTCTCTAAACTGATATTGATTTAAAATAGATGAATTTTGTTCAACAAATGCAATATGAAGTTTTTTTTCATAATCTGTAGGCTCTATTCCTAAATCTCGTACAAATTCATTTCTCATTATATCAATATCTTCTTTGATATTATTCCAATCACTAGTGCACATACTATTTGGGTGCTTCCTTTGCTTTATTAATTTTTGATCTAGACGTCCAGCCCTCATCCCTGCTTTTGCAAGTCTTATAAATAAATCATAATCTTCAGTCGGCCTTTTTCGATACTGAATATTATATTTAGTAAACAATGATCTTTTGCACATGATCGAGGCATGCACCATCTCATAAAAGAATAAATGAGCCAATGTTTCGTCCGGGTTAAAATACCTTTTTGCATAGTCATGTAAATATTTATCGTTTTCATCTATGAAAATGAAATTTGTATCTACTAAATCGACATCATTATTTTCAATATATTCTACTTGTAACATAAATCGTTCAGGATGAGAAATATCATCTTGATCTTGCCTTGCTATATAATCTCCTTTTGCCGCGTTTAATCCATTATTTAAAGCAGCAGTGATGCCCATGTTTTTTGTAAAATTTATTATTTTTATTCTACTATCTTCAAAAAACTCTATAATTTTTAAAGAATCATCAGTTGATCCATCATTTATAATAATATATTCAAAATTATTTAATGTTTGATTAAGAACACTTTTAATTGATTTATCTAGGAATTGACCACCATTATATACTGGCATTAGAACAGAAATTTTAGGGTTGTCAGATTTCATGTATATTTATAAAAACGGTTATTTTTTGTTTATAGCTGAATAAAATAAAATGGTTGAATATTAACAATTCTAAGTTTTCTGGAAGATCATATTGAGATTATTGCTGTATCCCTGCCTAACAAATGGTTTTGTAATTGTAAAAAAGAAATATTCAAAAAGTCTATATAGTATGAACGGTAAATTTCCTTTTAAAGATGGTTTTGGAGTAATTGGTCTTGAAGCTATTAATTTAAAATTATGTTTTTGAATTAATGTAATTAACTCATCTTCGTAAAACTCCTTAACATGGCCACGGTATTGATTAGCAGGCAAATTTTTATTATTCTCCCATCGCATAATCGGTTTTTGAAAGAATAATTTTAGCAAGGTATTTTTGGGATTATGAAAATTTGGCGTAGATAATATTAATAATCCATCGCTTTTTAAAATTCTCTTAATTTCAGATATGTATTTTTCGTACTTGGTAATATGTTCAATTACTTGGTTTGATAATACTACATCTATACTTTCACTATTAACTTTCATATCAAGGCAATCACAATGTAAAAAATCAATTTTATTGGAAAATTTTTTTTTTGCATCATCAATATCTGGTTTGAAATTATCAATCCCAATTATTTTAGCATCTGGATATTTTAAAATTATATCTTCTAGATTTGTTCCATTACCGCATCCTGCATCTAATAAAGTAAAATCTCGTTGCTTAGTGTAAGCATCTAGTAAATCAAGATTAATTAACCTGTTTTTATTTTCTTTATTAATTAAACTTGTTTTTACTTTAAAAAAAAGTTTAAATATTATTGTTGAAAGCATATCAAATTCTATTTTATGAAGAACTTTTATATTTCAAAATTATTATTAATTTTATAATAACACATTTAAATTAATGAAAATTCACGATATAATTTCCCCATCTAGAAATAAAAGACTTTTGATGGTATATAATTGAAGCTAAAAAACTATGATGCAAAAAATAAAAGGAAAAAATATTTTATTAATGGTAGGGTAGGAATGATAAGAAGAGCTATTGCAACCATTTTAGTTAAGTCCGGAGCAGAAGTAACTGTTGCAGATGTATGGTAAAACCGTTTGTCGCTACTTTTTTCATATTAAGAAAATTAAAGATCAAGTTAAAGTTTGCATTTTTGATATCAAAAGTATTGAGTAGATGAATAAAGAGGTATAGAATAAAGATGTTATATTAAATCTAGCTGGTCAAATTGCGCATAATCATAGCATTGTAAACCCTCTTTACGATGCTAATTTAAATTATTTATATTGGTTTGACTGCATAAAATCTATAAAGCAAGTCAATTCTAATGGTAAAGTTATTTTTTTATCCTCTCTTCTTCAATTTGGAAAAATCGAAAATATTTCAGTTGATGAAAGTCATCCATCCTATCTTGAAACTCCATATGTACTTCATAAACAAACTAAGGAAAATATGTATCAATCTTATAATCGCCAATACGATATGGACACCGTTGTTTTTAGAATTACAAATCCACATTGGCCACGAGGGCAGATCAAAAACTCAAAATACACGATCATTAATTTTTTTATTCGACAAGTCTTAGAAGGAAAAACAATTTCTATCTTTGATGAGGGTAGCCAATTACATTATTGTATTTTTGTTGAATACTTAGCGAATGCGTTTATAGCTTCCTATTTATCAACAAATACCAAAGGGAAAATATTTAATACTGTATCAGGAAGAGAAATTACCATTATCAATATTGTGGGGACAATCAATCAATCTGTTGGGAAAGGATCCTTTCAAAATATTTTAGCCCGCTTATAATTTTGATTCTTTATGCAATTATTCATACTTTTATTTGTAGATGCAACTTTGATCAAAAGTACCTTTTTCTATTTTTTGAATAAACAACTTGGATTAGTCATTTCTATATTTGCGTAAAAACAAAATGATAGAATTCTATATTAATCTGTTTAGTTAAAAATATCTTTATTATTTACAAAACAATCGATAAAAGAAGTATTTAGATATTTACTAAATTTATTCATACAAAACTCTTTTTAATCTTATTATATAAGCATTTCTAATTATGTACCAAAGGCTAATTAAAAATATCATTTACCCATTAAGCGACAAACTTATGGGGCTATCAATACATAAAAATTTAGAAAAAAACAGAAGCGCACAATGGTACACTGCTTCGGAATTAAATGCTTTACAGAAAGAAAAATTATTTGCAATTCTTTCGCATTGTAATAACCATATCCCATACTATCAAAAACTTTTTAAAGATTATAACCTCGATATAAATGGAGACTTACTTAATGAACTAAAAAAAATTCCTATTTTAACAAAAAAAATCATTAAAAAATATTTACCCCACGATTTAACCGATAAGACTAGAAAAATATTTACTATAGAAAAAACAAGTGGTTCTTCTGGAGAACAAGGGGAGTTTTATCTAGATCGCGAAGCTTTCTCAAAAATTATAGCTGCACAAACCTTATATTGGGAATGGGCAGGTTATGGTTTTGGTAAGAGAGCTATTCAAACTGGAATAAACCCTGAAAGAGGGATTAAGAAACAAATAAAAGATAAATTATTATTAATCAAATATTTAGATGCATTCAAAATTGATAAAGAAATAATAAGGAAGACTTTGAATCCCTTTAGAAATAAAAAAGATATATTTTTCATTGGATATCCCTCTTCAATTTATAACTATGCCAAATTTGCTGAAGAATTAGGAATTAATGACGTATCATTTAAAGCTGTCATTTCGCTTGGAGATAAAATGTTTCCTCACTATCGAAGTTTGATAGAAAATAAATTTAGTACAGAAGTATTTGACACGTATGGAGCAGCTGAAGGATTGATGATTGCTGGAGAATGCACTGAACATAAATATCATATACTAACACCACATGTGCATATTGAAATTTTAGATGAAAATGGGGAGACAGTACCCGATGGCACATTAGGTCATGTTGTAGTCACTAGCTTAGATAATTATTTAATGCCGCTAATAAGATATAAAATTGGAGATCTAGCAATTAAATCAAGTAAAATGAACATTTGCAAATGTGGTCGTAATCTTCCAATAATTAGTAAAATTATTGGAAGAGATACTGATGTCCTGTATACACCAAAACATAAAATATTAGTAGTCCATTTTTTTACAGGTATATTTGAGCATTTTCCTGAAATAAAACAATTTCAAGTAAAACAATTAAAAAAAGGAGGTGAAATTCAAATTAGATACCTAAAAGGAATCAGTTTCTCTAAAAATATTTTAGAAATAATTAAAAACAAAATATATGAGAGGGCTGAAGAGGACTTTCCTGTACACTTTTCTAATGTAGAAGAAATTAAACCCTCTCCATCTGGGAAACCTCAAATTATAGTGAGGGCATATTAAAGTTCTGAAACTTTGAATAATAATTCCTGCAAAAAATGAAGAGTGTAATCTTGAAAACACTATTAAAGAAATAAGTAATATTCTATTAACAAATAATATTCAGCATGAGATCATTGTAATAAATGACCATAGTAGCGATAGCACATTAAAAATATTAAACAATTTAGAAAACAATATTTACGAATTAAAAATAATTAAAAACATTGGGAAACCTGGTTATGGCCTAACTGTTAGATTAGGGTTAGAGAACTATAAAGATGAAATCTTAGCGATCATGATGGCAGATGGGTCACACTCTCCGAAAAAATTTAATAAATTTTTATTTCAAATCTATCAAAAATAAAACAGGTATATTTGGATCCAGTTTTATAAATGGGAGATATACAAAAGATTATGAAAAATTAAAATATATTTTAAACAGATTAATTAATAATCTTGTAAAATTAATCGTTCAAATTAGATGCAACAATATTACGAATGCTTTTAAAGTTTTCACAAAGGAGGCAACTGAAGGATCAAAACCATTCTTATCAAATCTTTTTAACCTTAACTTAGAGCTAACGCTAAAAATAATTATTCGATGGATTAATTATGAAATAGTTCCGAGTTCATGGAAGAATAAGAAAAGAGGTATTTCAAAAATGAAAAAAATGAGAAGCCGATATCTATTTATTCTTTTTTACTGTTTAATAGAAAAATTGTTAACGAAAAATGATTTTAAAAAGAATAAATACACTAATTAATACTATTCTTCAATCGCCATATTGGGAAATTAAAATAACAATAATATCGTTCCTTTTAATCCAATTAGTATCATTTCCAACTTACAATCTAGAGTATGATAATTGGAGTGTTCAGTATGAAAAATGTTTAAATATTTTTATGCCTCAAATTCTAAGTGAAACATATTAAATACATTAAAGTTCTAAAAAGTTTTAATTTGCTCTTTAAGTTATATCATTTTTCAATTAATGTTTTAAATTAATTTTTTTACCATGCCCCTATGACATTTAAAAAAAAAACATTTGAATCCTTATTAAGCTCTACATTTTCTAACTTTGAAATCAATTTTAATAAAAATTTAATTAAAAAAATTTCTAGGTGGTTATTTGAAGAATTGATTAATGACTTGATAATCAAAAATAATAAAACATCATATTTACAAAAATATAAAACAAAAGAATTAATAGATTTAATTAAAAGGTTAAATAAGGAAGGAATAAATAAAAAAAAATATATGATAATTATTAATATAGTCTTAGTTCTTGCGCAGAGATATAAAGCTTATCAATTAATTATAAAAAAACATCCTGAAAAAATCCCTTCAGAAATCATCGACGATATTCTCTACCCCTCAAAATTAATTACTAATGTCGTTGGCACTAATATATTTACTATAGTAAACTGGAAACAATTGAATATTGAGATTAAGGATAAGGAACCTAATTTTATTTTATTTAAAAAAATAATAAATGGCTTACCTAGCAATCATAAAATTATAAAGCAAAGATTAGATGAATTGCATTTAGGGTCAGCAACAAGAACTATCTTAAAAACATTTGGATATCTAACCTTGGAAGAATCATATAGTCATCCTCTTAAAAAAAAAGATCAGGTATATAGATTAAACAAGGCCCTAAAAGATTTTTTTAAAATACCAAGTCACAATAATCCTTTTTTTTGGAGAAAAAATAAATTATTTACCAATACTACAATAACAGCTTATGATATGAACGGTACTCCTGTGCTTCCTTTATAATGATTGATAGAAGTAGATGGGACAAAATCAATATAATTTGATGAAGATATATTATAAAATAATACTTTTTAAATTACCAATTCAAATTCACCATTTCTGCCTTTCAAGAATATTTTTAATTGTTTCTATCTCATAGATATTCCCCTCCCAGAAGTCAGGTTTATTCTTAAACAATTCAGAGCGAATTAATCTAGAATATTCTTCATTTGTATAATCAATTTTTTTCTTTTTTAGGAAATAATATTGATCCCTTATCCAAATCCATTTTCTTCGAGAAAGAATATTTCTCTTCCCAAGGGGTCTAGCTACTAAATTTCTATTTGAAGTATAAACAAAATTTTTGTGTTTTTTTAATTATTGTAGATATTTTCATTTTTCTCTCAATCAAATTTTCATGAATCGCATCTAAATATTTTTCAATCCATTCAATATACTTAACTTTAATTTGATCCGATTTAGAAGAGTTTTTTTCTAGACTATAAATAATCTCGTTTTTCAAACTAATTGCATATTGAATAACCTTGTCATCAAATAGGTTATAATTATGTTTTATGGCAAATAATTTAATTTTGAATTCATATTCATTATCATAGTCATGCTTTTCATTTTTATCAAAATTTAGAGAAAAATTCTTCATATAATATTATAATAGATCATTTTCAAATAAGCACCTCCATTCCAACAGAAATATAAATTACTACACACATATGATATTTATTGGCAATAGAAATACTTTAAATAAACAATAGTAATGTTTAATATTTTCAATTTTAAAGTTAATATATTAACAAATGAATAAAATTGAAAATTTAGCATATTTGTTTGCAGCTATGGTGAATTCTGATAGTAAAGTGAATGTTGAAGAGCTTAATTGTTGGTATCAAATTATTGAAAAGCGGTGGCCAGAAGTCCCTAAAGAGCAAGCAGGAAATGCTTTAAAGAACTCTTTATATAGCTTAAAATCACAAAATCAAGCATCCAGAATTAATAATCTTGAGAAAGTTTTGGCATATCTAAAATGTAGTCTTAAAGCGTCTGATCTTGATCATATTGCAAAAGATTTATCTAAAATGATACAAGCAGATGGATTAATTTCAATTGGAGAAATAAATTTAGCAGCGTTATTAAAATGGAAATTAGGTTTGGATATAAATTTTAACTAAAGGAGTTTCATTTATTATCTCCTACAAAATGCTGCATTAATTCACTTTATTCTAAGTTATATTCTCGTTCTTATCATATTAATTATATTTCTTTTGAACGAATACAATATCTATGACAATCAGAGCAGGAAGTAGTATTGATTTTTTGACTTCACTTGCTTCTAAATTATGAACAAATTTTGAACTCACCGAATGATGATAATTACAAAAATTACCTGCAGTTCCATTTAAATAATTCTAACTAAAATAATACCAACTGGGAACCATAAACTATTTGCACTAAGACATTAGAAACTAAGTAGAATAGAAAACAAAAAAAGGACTGCTCTTAGCCAACCATATCTTATCGGTGGATTTTAAAATTTTGAAATTTGTTGGAATATATCATCCATGACCAAATATGTTTATTTTTTTACAAATAAAAAACCTAACGATTGTGTGCACTTCAAAGGAGTCTAAGTAAATTTTTATGACTACATATGCAGTCATAACACCATCGAAATTAAGTGATGCTTCTAACCATCAGAAATTCTTGGTTGGTCGAAATAAAATCCTTTATTTAATCGTTTTTGATCAATTAACCTAAGATTATAATTAGGTGAAGTTGTGCAAGGGAGAGGACAGTCATGGCAATATTCATTATTCTTAGGGACATTTAGCTGTAGACCAGAATTAGTTTCAAAAATATCATATGAGGGCGATTTGACTTGAGCTCTTAATATTTTTTTATTTATTAACGGTATCACTCTTCCCAAACGATCAAATGTATGCAAGCTAAATGAAAAAATAACAATAAGTATCGCTATTGAGACTAAAAAGTCTCTTTTATTACAAAGAAATTGTTTTACCGGTAATGAAATAAAACCTGCTCCTAACCACCAAAATGCAAAGTTAGCAAAACGATTATCTGTCGCTATGAATAAAAAAAATAGAATCTGTGCGATAGCTGGTATTGAGAATATAAAAAAATTTTGTAAAAGTTTTATTTTTCCTTTTTTTACTATTAAAAAAAAACCAAACATTCCTAGCACAACTGGATACAAAGTCTCTACTCTTCTATGTTGAATGAAAAACCTTGTTTTAATCCATTTTTTTTTATCATTAATATAATTTTCATTTATTTTGGGTGAGCCAACAGGAAATTCGCTTAACCTGTTATTTAATTTTTCAAGTTTATCCTTTGGAAATTTCCACGTAACAGGAACAGAGATAAAATCTTTTGGATAAAATGGGTAACCAGTTAAAATTATGTTTCTAAATAATTGTAAAGAAAATCCAAAAATAAATAATAGTGTTATTATTCTTCTTTTGAAAAAGAAATCTAATAAAATTTTATTTTTAAAGATTAGTAAGATAATAATCGATGATACTACGGTAGGTAAAAATGTCATCTTTGCAGAAAAACCTAAAACCAAAATAAAAAATAATTGAATATAATCACCTTGTTTTTCTACTACTATTTTATACATAATTATTGCTAAAGTTATTCCAAAAAAAGAAGCAAAGAGGTCTGTACTTATTCCTTTGATATAAAAACAATAATATATAATAATTGGAGTAAAAAAGATTCTCATTATATAGGAACCTTTTATAACATTTTTATTGAAATATATTAAATGAATCGGAATTAATATAAAATATACAATACAAGTAAATTTTAAATAACCACTTAAATTCCACATCGAATATTTAAATATGTTATCAAAAAATGCGATAATGCAAAACATGCTGCTATCAAATCCGAAATGATTAAATAAATTAGTTAAACCAGGGATAAGTGCGAATTGTTGCGCCCATCTTATTTTTTGTAAATGATATTGAGGCTCATATTGTAATGGACCTATACCAATGTTTGAAACCCAAATTAGCGTTAGTAGCATTGAGATAACCAAAAAAATCGATTGTCTATTTAATATTGATTTTAATTTTAGTATGCTTATTCCAAAATTCTTTATTAAGAATAACGTTATGGGAATAAGTGTAATAAAAAAAGGATATTTATTTACTGGAAGAAAAAAATTCCAAATAGATACAAATATATATAGGATGAAAATGCCAATAATATTTAGTTTTAGAAAATCATTAATCTTAATCTTCTCCTTATAAAAAAATCTAAAAAAACTGGATCCTAGAAGAACAAAATAGAGAACAAAAAAAATTATTTCGAAACTATTTATCAAAGTATGTGATAAAATTTCTATTTTAAAATGCATTGAGTGCTTATTCTTGTTATTAAGAATTTATATAATACAAAATATTTTCAATTATAGTATTTAATTATTTTGTTAGCTGCATTGTATCCATATCTTATTGCAATATGGGAGTTTATATATTGAAAATTTCCTTGCCTCCCAGCAGTAATTACATTGGGAATTGAATTCAAATATTGGTGTATATAATCTAGGGATTTGTCAAAACCTTTCAAATAAATGGGATATGCATGTTTTAATCTGAATACATGACTATGAGTAATATTCTTAATTTCAAAAAGATCTTCTTTTTCAATGTCATCAAAAACTAGTTTTTTTGCTAAACTATCATTTTGCCAAACTTCATCAAAAATATCACAAGTGATTTCAGCTATAATAGTCTTTGTGTTTTCTAATTTTTGGTTTATGCCTATAGAGGTTAAATCTGTGAGTCGATTAAAAGATAAATTTCTATAGTAGGTTAGATCAGCTGGAAGTTTTTTCTTCCCTTTGACAATAAATCCAACAAAAACTAATGATCGATATTTAATTTTATCTAAGGATTGAATTATAATTGGATTTTTGATTTTTGGTTTTACCATTTTAACCATATTGCTTATCGGAATTGTTGAAATTAAACCATCAAGCTTAATTCTGTTTCTTATATTCTTTTTTAAATAATCTATTGAATGAATTTTGTTATCTTCCCCAAGCTCAATTTTTTCTACTCTTGAATTATAGATAATAATCCCGCCATTATCTAATATTTTATTAGCAATAATTTTTGCAATTCCTGAAAAACCTTCTCGAGTTGAATAAAGGTCTCCCTCTACTTTTTCAGTATAATTTTCAATATCAACTGGTTTATTCTCAATAATTTTAAAATAAATATATTTTTTAATTTTAGAAAAAATTTCTAAAATATTAAAATTGGGTATTCTTTGTTGTGCAAATTTTGGAGAAAACTGATTTGGTAAGATACCCCATACATGTTCTATATAGGATTTAAAAAAAATCTCGTAAAGAACTCTTCCGTAACTGTTTATTAATACATCTTCACTATTTTTATTTTTATTTTTACTAAATATTGATTTTGCCTTATAAAGTATAAAACTAAAGACAGCTTTTGTCACTACAGTAAAAGGTAGGTTTATCAATATTTCATGAAGTTTCAGTGGAAAATCATAATATTTACCATTAAAATTAATTTTTATTGTCCTGTTTATTTTTATTAGCTCTTGACCTACTAATGCTTTTATTTCTTCCATGATTTCTTTATCTGGACAATGAAAAAGGTGTGCACCCATTTCATATCTATTACCTCTGTCCACAATTTCTGACCCTATGCCACCAGGATGAGGCAGTTGTTCAATTATTGTCACATTATAACCTTTTTTTGAAAGAAGATATCCAGCGCTTAAACCTGTAAACCCAGCACCAAGAATAACTGTAGACTTATTTAACATTTACTATATGTTAAATGATTTAATCTTTTGGATCACTTTATTCACATCAGCATCAGTCAATCTAGGATGCAATGGAATATTTAGTCCTCTCTTATTTAATACTTCTGAATTTTTAAGGTACAAATCAGTACTTTTATATATTGGGTTAAGATGAAGGGGGTGGTAACGAAGTGTAGTATATATTCCATTTTCTAATAAGAAATTTGCAAGCCTGTCACGCTCTGGAACCCTTATACAATAGGTGAAATAAGAGTGTCTATCCCCATTTTCAGCATCTACTGGATTTTCTATCCAATTTACATGTTTGAATTCGTTCTGGTATGCATCCCAAATTTCTTTTCTTCTTGATTGAAGGATATCTATTTTTTTTAATTGAGCAAGTCCAATTGATCCAGCAATATTTGTTGGTAACATCTTAATAAATGTTTCTTCTATATTATATTCCCACCATTTGGACTGATTTTTATCCTGAGTTGTTGCAGAATCAAAACCAGATTTACCAATACCGCAATATCTTAACTTAGATGCTCGTTTAATCAACTTTTCGTCTTTTGTAGTGATCCCTCCACCTTCACCGACTGTTAAATTTTTTACTGCATCAAAACTATATATTGCTATGTCTGCTAAAGATCCACAGGCTGATCCTTTGTATCTTGAAAAAACTGCATGTGCTGCATCTTCAATAATAGGATATCCTAGTTGAGAGATTTCATCTATTTTAACAGGAAGGCCCGCATAATCAACAACCATAATCGCACTAGTTTCCTTAGTTATAGAACGTTCTATATCGCTAACTCTTACATTCATTGTATTTAAATCCACATCACAGAAAATTGGTTTAAGATTTGCCATTACTATTGCCTGGGCACAAGAGACCCAAGTATAAGACGGAAGAATTACCTCAGAACCAGCAGGAAGGTTTAACAATTTTACTGCCATAAAAAGCGCATTTGAACCACTATCGACCATTAAAAAGTTATTTAACTGAAATTTTTTTGAAAATTCTTGTTCAAATTTATTAACAATTTTTCCAAATCCCATCCATTGAGACATCATGCACTCATTAACATTCTCAATTTCTTCTTTACCAACTTTCGATCCAAATACAGATATCATATTTTTTAAATTACATTGTTGTTATTTTTATAAATCACAGTGAAAAGTCATAAATTTCCCATTCAGAATTTATTAATCTAATACCCATAAAACCTGCTATGAAATATTTTACTATCAACCTCTTTTATTACAACTTATCTTTGATCTCTAAGATAAAATATCACTGTTTGATAATTAGTTCATCAATTTTTTATGTTAATTTCAAACTAGCATTGAAAGCTAATAAGTTAAATTATTGAGATCAATTTATTTTATAGCCGTATAAAAACCAATAAGAAACAGCACTATAAAACTTTAATTATTCAAAGATTATTCATAAGCTTGTCTTAAGAACAATAATATACTGGTGTGAACTAAATAAATATGTGCATTTATGATAAAGGAAAAGGAGGAAAAGAGGCTCTGTCGTTTTTCTTCGATTCAATGAAGACTAATGATAATTATTCAGAAAATGATGTAGTTTTTATGGTGAATTATGTCTTTCATTTTAAGAAAAAATAATGGGCGTTAGAGTTATAAAAAAAGTGCATTTGATCCTGAATCTTATAAAGTTGTTGTAGCTGTTCATGATCCTGTCAAAAAAAAATATTGTTGAGTTATTACCTGATAAAACTATTTTTGCAAAAAAAATACATCCATCTGTAATTATTTGTAAATGAGTAGACATTGGAGAATGTCAATATTATTGGTCCTAGTGAAATTTTAACCACAAACATAAAGATAGGCAATTAGGCAATAATCAACTTAGGTGTTACTATTGGGCATGATTGCTTAATTAGTGATTACTTAACAGCAGAACCTGCAGAAAATCAGTGGGAATTGCAACATCAGCAAATGTGTGTATTTAGGAACTAATTCATCAATTAAGGAAAATACCTTTATAGAAGGAAATGTAATAATTGGAATGGGTGGAGTTGTAATAAAAGATATAACGTGGTCCGATACATTTGTTGGTAATCCGTTGAAAAAGTTTTAAAGAAAAGGTAATTATTTTTTGCAATAAAAAATATAACGTAATTATCTACCTTTAAAAAATTTATACCATTTTGTTTAATCTTTATGAAAAAATAATTTTTTATTTTCTCCTAGTATTAATTGTATCCTTAACGATCTTTTATGAAAAGGGATGTTTTTTCAATATTAATATAAAATTTCAATCACGAATTACTTATTGAAAGCTTATGTCCTGTAACCCTTATTTACCTTTTATTTGTTTTGAATATTTTAGAATTTTATTTTTTTAAGCTGTTATTCTTGCAAAAACT
>CACKSF010000029.1 GCA_902602795.1 uncultured Fidelibacterota bacterium | reverse complement strand
TGATTTTATTGAAGGGCTAAACCTTTCAGATGCTGGAACTCTTCTGGAAGAATTTAGGCCAAATAATTTAATTCGCCTTGATCTACAGGGCAGATATCATTCAAAAGTTCCCTTCATCAACTATATGAATCTATCTATTGGCGGTGAATTAGGATGGATGAGTAACAATGAAGTAGACTCATTCTTCCATTTTTATTTAGGTGGAATACCTGGTATTAGAGGGTATTCATTTTATTCAATCCAAGGCACAAAAAAAATATATTTAGATTTTATCTTCAGAATTCCAATATTTTCTCAAAAGCATTATAAAATGGGTTGGGTTACTATTCAAAACAGTACCTTTGGATTAATCAATCAAATCGGTGATGCCTGGGATCCTGACAAACTATTATTAAAAAAATCAGTTGGAATTCAATGGCGCATTAATGGCTTTTCTTTTTATAACTTTCCTACTGCATTAGAGCTAGAATATCATCAACCACTAACAACTTTTAGTAGAATAATAAACAACAATAAAATAACTTATGGAGACAGAAGTAAAACCTATGTTAAAATATTATTTGATTTTTAAGATTTTGCTTTTTCAAAACATCTTTATTAATGCTCAAGATTCCACAGCGGAAAATAGGAGTGCTCAACCAGAGCAACTATCTCTTCTAAGGAAAAATACCCAAAAAACTATTTATCCAGGTAAACCTTTAATTATGTCTCTTGTTGTCCCCGGAGCAGGTCAACTTTATAATCAGTCTCCTATTTGGAAAACAGCATTTTTTTTTGGTACGGAAATGGTTAGTCTTCTGGCATGGAGAAGTTTTAAAAATAATGCTGATGAATACCGTAAAAATTATCAAAGTTTTGCCGATGAGAATTGGTCATTAGAAAACTGGGTATTTAATAGATTTAATCCTGTAAGTCAAGAATGGGGTGGTATCTCTAGTTTGGGAAGTCTGAATGGGACTCATGATCTGCGTTTGGTTGTGTCTGGTAACTTAGCTAATGATTTAAATATTTTCGGACATATATCCTCGGATAGTTTAGAAAAACATCCAGAATGGTTTTACAGCGGGGATGTAACAGAAGTAAGGGATAGGCATTTTTATGAGAATATTGGGAAGTATGATCAATTTGTTGGAGGTTGGACAGATGCTAGAGATAATTGGTATCAGGAAGAAAAAAATGTTGGTGATAGCACGGAAATTGTTATAAAAACTCCTCTTAAACAAATGTATATTGACGACAGGTATGATGCAAATCAAATGTTAGATTATGCAAAGTATAGCATAACAATATTGATGTTTAATCATGTAATTTCAGGAATTGAATCTGTGTGGTACAGCCAAAAAAAAGCTAGTGAAAAATTAAAAATTACATCAAATTTTCCTTCCCGAATTAACTTAGTTTTTAACTCTCAAAACCCAATGGGTATTGGAGGACTTGAAATGGCTTGGTACTTTTAATGAAGTTTATAATTTTCGCACTTGTTCTTTTTTTTACATCTTGCGCTGGCACAAAAAACAATAGTGAAGAGACGATTAGAGATAAGTTCAATATGGGTTTGGAAAACCTTGAAAATGAAAAATATCTTCAAGCTCAATCAGACTTTAAAAATGTTTTAATAAGAGGAACTGGAACGGACTTCGGTGATGATGCTCAATATTATCTTGGGGAGTCTTTCTATAGGAATAAAGAATACTTATTAGCTATCTCTGAATATGAGAAACTCACAAGGAAAATGGGGTATAGTCCCTTTGTTGAAGATGCTAGATTTAAAATATGTGAGGCATATAGTATTGAATCTCCTCGTTATTACCACGACCAAGAATACACTCTAAAAGCATTAGAAAGATATCAAGAATTTCTTGATGATTATCCCAATTCAAAACTTTTAGAGAATGTTTTATCATCAATTCGTATTTTAAGAGAAAAGTTAGCAAAAAAAGCTTTTGAAACTGGAATCCTCTACATGAAAATGGAAGAGTATGAATCCGCAAAACTAGCTTTTCAAATTGTAATTGATGAATATTATGACACCTCTTTTTTGGTGCTTTCCCAAAAAGAGATGATTATTTCTTTAGCTAAAAATAGAGAAATTGAAAATGCAATAACTTTTCTTGAATTACATAAAAACTATTTAGCCAAAAACAACCTATATGATGAAGCATTTGATATGATCGGATACATGCAATCAAAGATTTCAAGCGAACTAAAATGAGGGTTTGTATTTTTGGTGGGACATTTGATCCACCTCATATTGGACATCTACTGGTTGCTCAAACTGTATGTGAGGCAGAAAACTTTGATAAGATACTATTTATGCCTGCAAATAAGCCTCCTCACAAGAAGAGTGTTTCAGGAGTTGAAGACAGGCTTGCTATGTTAAATATTGCTATTGAAGGTAATCCTAATTTTGAAATTTCAGATATGGAAATAAAAAGAGGAGGTGTTTCATATACAATAGATACCTTAAAAGCCATGAAGTCTAGTATTATAAAAAAAGAAGACGATTTATTTTATTTAATTGGAAGTGATAGCTTATTAGAGCTACATCAATGGAAAGATACGAGAGAAATATTGAAGAATTGCAATGTCGTAGTGGCAATTAGACCTGGTTTTCGTCCGAGCGATATACCTGCATGGATTTTGCATAGAATTCAGTTTGCTAATATACCAAGATTTGAAATTTCTTCTAGCAATATTCGAACAAGATGGAGGGAAAATAAAACTATACGATATCTGGTAACCTTACCTGTTTGGAAATATATTAACCAAAATAAACTTTACGGTTAGCCTGCAAAATCAAAATACCATCTTATTAAATTGATAGACACTAAAAGAGCTCCCTCAGCTCTACTAATTTTCCATTTAGTTCTTATTAAAAATAAAGTAAGACCAACCATCAATACTAAAATAAAAACGCTGTCAAATATGTCTTTAGTAATTATAGAAGGGTTTATAATCCCAGCCAGACCAAGCACACCAAGTAGATTGAAAAGATCACTACCAATTAAGTTCCCAATTGCAATTCCATGTCGACCCTTAATTGCTGCAGCTATAGAAGTTGCAAATTCAGGTGCAGAAGTTCCTGCTGCTACAATAGTTACTGCGATAACCCAATCTGAAATGCCATAGAATCTTGCAATGTTAGATGCGTGGGTAACCATTAGATGCCCACCAAAAACAATTAAAATTAATCCAATAAAGAAAAAAATATATGACATAACTGTTGCCTTGTCTGGGCTGATTTCTTCAGGTGGATCTTTTTTTATAAAAAGAAATGCAATATAACCGATAAGTAAAGAAAAAAGTATGAGACCCTCAATTCTTGAATAATTATCATCATAAGTCCAGCCGTTAAATCCAAAAAATAAAAAAAAGATTAAGGCCGTAACTATTAGAAGAAAAAGTCCATCCCTATTGAACATTTTTTTGTTTGTCGAAATAGGACGAATTATTGCTGTTCCTCCAAGAATAAATCCTAAATTAAATATATTTGAGCCAATAACGTTTCCTATTGATATATCTGTTTGTTTTGTAATTGCTGCACTTATTGTAACAGCAAATTCTGGAGCTGAAGTACCAAATGCTACTACAGTAAGCCCAATGATTAAATCAGATACTTTTAAACTGTGAGCTATCTCTGCAGCGGAATCAACAAGCCAGTCAGCTCCTTTCCAAAGCATTATGATTGATAATAATACTAAAATAAAATCTAGAATTACATCCATGGTATTTTATATATATTTAAGATAATTTTAGACTGTGCAAACTTTAAATTTTTTTATTTGAAAAACAATATGCGGAAGATACTATTTATTTACTTAAAAATAAAAACCATTAATCAGACTATTAGTTTTACTTTATTTGTAGCTTAAATTATGATCCAAAAATAAATGATTGAGTTTCAAAATGTATCTTACTCCCATAATAAAGGATATGGGGTTAATAATCTTAATATGCTAATTAAAAATGGCGATTTCACATTTTTAATTGGACCTACAGGTTCAGGCAAAACTACTTTAATGCGATTGTTGTATTTTGATTTGTTTCCAGATTCAGGAATAGTAAAAGTTAATGGATATTCATCTAATAAAATGGGTAGTCGTGATGTTTCCAAAGCTCGCATTAATATTGGAATGGTTTTTCAAGATTATAAACTTCTTTCCGATAGAAATCTATTTGAAAATATAGCACTTCCGTTGCATGTCATGGGTTTTACTTCTAACCAAATAACTTCTAGAGTTGATGAAGCCATTGAATTGGTTGGCCTTGAAGGTAAAGAAAGTCATCTACCTAAAGAACTTTCCGGTGGTGAACAACAAAGAGCATCTCTTGCTCGAGCATTTATAAAAGAGCCAGATATTATATTAGCAGATGAGCCAACAGGCAATCTGGATCCTGTTGCTTCATTCGAACTTGTGAGGTTATTAGAAACTATAAATGAAACTGGAACTACTGTTTTAATGGCTTCACATAATTACAATCTTATTAAGGGTAGAGGGAGGCCAATTTTTGAACTAAAAAGTGGCATTCTTAGAGTCAGATGATGGATAAGCTATTTTATTTAATAATTGAAGGCATTAAGAATACTTGGCGTCATAAAGTTACTGCATTCACTGCTATCTTTTCTCTTTCTATTTTATTATATATTATTGGTCTAATTAGTATTGCAGAGAAAAATTCTTTTAAAGTACTTCAGTATCTAAGGTCAAAATATAAGATTGAAGTATTTTTCAGTGAAGATTTAACCAATGAAGAAGCTATTGGTGTAATTCACAAAATAAAAAAGATAAATGGAGTCAAAAATGCAACCCTTATTGATAAAGAAGATGCTACTAGAATTTTTAAAGATCAATTTGGAGAAAGTATTATAGATTTACTAGGATATAATCCACTTCCTACAAGTTCGGTTGTTAATGTGGAAAGAAACATTCGGCAACCTCTTAGGATTGAACCTATTATTGAGGAAATTAAATCTCTTTCGTATGTTGAAGAAATAAATTATCAAGGAAATCTTATAAAAAAAATTGAGGGTATATATAAAAAAATAGTCGAATATATTCCATACTTTTTAGGTATTGTAATTTTTATAATTGGACTTATCATATACAACATGATAAAAGTGTCAATATACTCAAGAAGCGAAACAATCCAATCATTGCAACTTATTGGAGCCACTAAACTATTTATAAAGTTGCCATTTATTTTTGAAAGTATGTTGATAAGCATAATCTCTGTTTCTTTAGTATCTACTGCCTTAATTCTGACATCTGTAGGTGCAAATTACTTCATCAGTAATTTTACAGTTTATAATATTCATTTGAATGTTGACTTATACTTATTTTTCCATCTATTTATACTAGTTATTTTTATATCAATTTTAGCAAGTCATAGAGCGGTTTCTATTTTTTTAAAATAATATTATTCCTTGCTTTGGTCTAGAGGTTACATCTACACTAAATTTAAACAAGATTTTTATATTATATGTATAATTTTGAGGGAAAAGTGACAAAAGATAAAAAAGGTAAAAAAGATAAACCTGTAAAAAAAGCTGTAAAAAAAGCTGTAAAAAAAGTTTTAAAAAAGGACAATGATTTTAAGGCTATTGAATTAGAATTCAATAGTTTAAAAGATAAACATATCCGATTAAAAGCGGAGTTTGAAAACTTCAGAAGAAGAAAATCCGAAGAAATTTCCAGATTACTTCAGTATGAAGGTGAAAATGCGATTAAGGGATTCTTACCAATTTTAGATGATATCAATAGAATGATTAATACCGATAAAAGTTCAGAGAAATCATTAAAAGATGGATTGGTCTTAATGAATTCAAAAATACAAAAGTATTTCGATGCTCTTGAGATTACAACATTTGGAGAGAAAGGGGATCTAATGAATCCTGAGATTCACGATGCTATGCTCACTCAAGAAAATAAAACCTCTGAGGATGGTGCTATATTAGATGTATTTGAAAAAGGATATCGATATAGAGATAAAGTTATTAGACACGCAAAAGTGATAGTAAATAAAAAATGAAAGACTTATATGATATAATCGGTGTTTCAAAACAAGCCAGTCAGGATGAAATTAAAAAATCTTATAGAAAATTAGCTTTAAAATACCATCCTGATAAAAATCCTGATAATAAAGATGCTGAAAAAAAATTCAAAGAAGCTGCTGAAGCATATGCTGTTTTAAGTGATCAAAAAAAACGAGCAAGGTATGATCAGTTTGGACATGCTGGTGTTGGTATGGGTGAAAGTCCCGGTTCAGGTGGATTTAGTGGCGGAGGTGTGCACATGAGTATGGATGATATCTTTTCACAATTTGGAGATATTTTTGGCGGTAGCCCTTTTGAAAGTATTTTTGGTGGTCGCTCTGGAAATCAAAATAGTAGAAGCGGCGGCTCGGACATACGAATTAAATTAAAACTGTCGCTAGAAGAAGTAGCTAAAGGATTAGAAAAAAAAATACGATTAAAAAGATCTATTTTAGCTGATGGTGTAGAGTTACGAACTTGCCCTACATGTAACGGCTCTGGACAAGTAACTACTGTTCAAAATACAATTCTAGGTCAAATGAGATCTGCATCTGTTTGCCCTCATTGTGGAGGATCTGGAAAAGTAGTTGGCAATAGGCCACCAGGAGTTGGTCCCGATGGAATGGCTCAAAAAGAAGAAACTATTAAAATAAAAATTCCAGCTGGCGTAGAAGAAGGAAACTACATGACAATGAGTGGACAAGGTAATCAGAATGTCTCTGGAGTTTCAGGTGACCTCGTTATTGTTTTCGAAGAAGAAGACCATTCTTACTTTGTAAGGGATGGGGATAATCTAATTTTAGAATTGCACATATCATTTCCTCTTGCTGTGCTTGGTGGAAAAATAGAAATACCTACTTTAGATGGAAAAGTAGGGTTGAAAATTCCAAAAGGAATACAATCTGGACAAATTTTAAGATTAAAAGGAAAAGGATTTCCAAGAATTAGGAGTAAATATTATGGAGATCAACTTGTGAAAGTGCAGATAAACACTCCAAAAAAAATATCAAGATCTACCAAAGTGCTTATTGATGACCTGAAAAATAATTTATATCCAGTTGATAATCCTTACAGGAAAATTGAATTATAGCATATTATATTAATTGGATTGTCATTTAGAATCAGCTATTTTTCACGCTAGAATCTGTATAGTAACTATTTCAATTTCTATTTAAAAATTAAAAAAATAAAGTTTATGAATAGAATCTTTCTTACGCAGGAAATTTACTTGATATGAATCAACAAAATAAATCAGACTTATTAGAAATATTTATCATACTAGCAATGTTTATGTTAATTATAGTTATTTACTTGCCCGTAGCTATATGGGAAGAAGAAACTTATTACGAAAAAGAAAGTCGTTTCAGGATGCAAAATATAAATGACATTCAATCTTTCTTTTCAAGGTTGACAGGAGGATATACGTCCTCATTTTCTGAAGCACTGGCTGTTGTAAATGCAGTACGAGATTCCACAATATCGGATTCATTATATAACGGAGAACAAATTCTTCTGATTAATAAAAAAAAGTATATCGTTGATGTGAATCAATCATATGGTTTTGAATTTGACACAACTTTTGGTGTTAAAAGTTTTAGAAAAGATACTCTACTTGATACTATATTACAAATTAGTATGTATTCTCAAGAACTAGGCCGAGAGGATACCTCATTTATTCAGAAAAAAGAATTATATAATTATGAAAGCTTAGAAGATTTTAGAAGTATATTAAAAGAAGAACCAATAAATCGAGTTCAGGCAATCGAATATTATAAAACGTATATTCCTGATTCTATTAATTTCTTTTGTCCCCTGACTCGAGAACCTTTTGATGTAAAAATTAGTGAAGATGGTTCAACTTTTACTGTCTCAAGTCCAATTAAAACTCCAATAATTAAGAGGCATTACCTTCTTTTTTCTTTTAAGGCTAAAAACCATGGATCCATAAAAGGCGGAAGAAAAAGTTGGGAATGATATAGCCATTTTCTTATGGTTGGTTTAGTTATCTCAGATTCATTTCTTCTGGTAGGGGAATGGGATTCAACTCTTGATTATTATTCTCTTAAAGGCGTGTCAAAAATTGATTATGCAGAACCTATATCCAAAATAATTTTTAATGAAGCTAGTTTAAGCAATATTTTAGCTTCATCACTTAGGAAAGCGCAAGAATCCTACAGTTTTTCTGGTAAGAAAGTTGTTGTTGGTATACCAGATCAATTCGTAGAACATTCTACATTAAATGTGGAGCAGGATTTATCTCATAATGAACATATGGATTATATGAGGTGGATGGATTATCAAAAAGGGCGATCTGAAAATAATTCTGTTTATATTTTTGGACAAATTTATTATCCATCTCAAGAAAATATTCACGTATGCACTGTATCTAGGGCTTTAATTCGTACCTTAAAACTTTCTATAGCAGAAATGGGTGGAAAACCTTTTTGGATGGGACCATTGAGTTCAATGTATATCGATGGAAAGGGGGAACGTGAATCAGCTGTTATTAATAGAATAGGTAATAAATATTTATTTTTAAAGCTGCAGAATAATATTTTTGATATCGGGACTATCGCATTTTCTGGAGGGGTTCCTCGTATTATTGCAAGTACAGATTCTTCTGAAGATAATGTCTTCTCAGCTTTAGGATTTGAAGAAAGTAATGAAGAACAGATTCCTGTTTTTTGCGCCCAAAAACTTGGCAGGCAGGCGAAAAATGCTTGGGAACTATCAGATTATAGACCGAGCATTCCCTTTAATAATATTAAGCTAGAGACTAAATTAAATAAACTTCCATTTTATGAAGCTAACATTCTTTCTGCATTAATAACTAATCAAGCTGTTAATTTTTCTTTTAATCTCTTTGAAGATGAAAGCATAGTAGAATTCTTTTTTGATGAAGTTTATTCTGAAATTGATGATTTAAAGGATGAAAATGATATTAAAATAGACGAACAAGATTTCTCTGATTATAGACATAATATGGAAGAATCGAGAGAGGAAGAAATTAAAGAGTTAAATGTCGAAAATGTTGAAAGAAAACAAAAATCCTCAGTAAGCTTTTTCAGTTATGCTTTTTTCGTAGTTGTCATTGTAGCTTGCTTTATAGGATTTAATTATTTAAAACTACAAAATCAAATAAATAGCAATTTTTTTGGTTTTGGTAAAAATTTCAAAATTGAGCGTTCTGGGATTGATAAATTAGATAGACAAGCTAACAATGCTGCACCGTTAGATTTAGTTAAAGAATCTCGCGCAATTTCAACTGCTGTTATAAAATTATTAACCCAAACTGATTTAAATAGGTACAATGGATTAACTATTACAAAATCCTTTTTAAGTCTAGAATATCTAAGCGGGACGAACCCTAATATAGAAAATATTTTAGGCTTAGAACCGACTTCTTTCACCGTTGAAGCTACAGGAAGTGATAGCACAATTTTTCTTTGGTATTATAGCTTTGAATTACCAACCGCTGAGGAATATCTGACTGAAGGTAAAATTGATAAGATAGATTTAATGGTTCAGTTAGACACGACCTTAACTGATTATAACTTAAAATATTTTGAGCAGGTCTACACAAGGAATCAAATATATGGGCCACTTTTGCTGTGGGTAAGAGGCAAAGGTGATATATTGTCAGCAAGTGCTATTATTGCAAAATTAAATGATGATATTCTCTTAAGAAAATTTGTTTTGTTTAATAAAACTGATAGACCAAATCCTAAAGCTGGTTTTTATATTTCAGTACTTGAAGATTAAATGAATATTATTTCAGGAGTTTTTAAAAGTATCAAAATTAAAACTAATAAGAACTTTTCATATAGACCTACAAAATCTTTAGTAAGAAAAAGCATATTTGACTCTATAAATTCATTTAATTTTAAATCGGTTTGTGATTTGTTTTCTGGTACAGGCATCATTGGATTTGAGTCAGCTAGCAGAGGTGCTAAGTTTGTAACTTTTGTTGATAATGATTACAGGGTTATTAAGTTGATTCAAGAAAATACCAGAGCACTTATAGGGCCTGGCTATAGTTGCATTCATAAGGATGTCTTTAGTTTTATAAAAAGTTGTAATTCCTATGATCTAATTTATGCTGATCCTCCTTATGGAAAATATGATCTTGTTAAATTAGTTAAAGAAGTTTTTAAACATTTAAATAAACCGGGTAAGCTTTTTCTAGAATGCGATAAAAAACAGAATCCATTTCTCGATAGTATCGTACGAGACTATGGGCAAACTAGAATTCTACAATGGGAAAATAAATGAGGAAGATATTATACCCAGGTACTTTTGACCCTATTCATAATGGGCATATTGATATTGCAAGCCGAGCAGCAGAATTATTTGATGAGTTAGAATTTGTTGTCGCTGTTAATCCAGATAAAGAAACTCTTTTTTCTGTAAACAAAAGAACTAAGCTTATTGAAAAATCAGTACGGGGAAAGGAAAATATAAAGGTCAATTCTTTCCACGGATTAGTCGTAGACTATGCGTCCACTAAGGGACATTGTGCAATTATTAGAGGATTAAGGCACGTTAGTGACTTCGAATTTGAATTTCAAATGGCAATGATGAATTTTCACTTAAATAAAAACATTACATCTTTATTTATGATGCCTGATGAAAAGTATATACATTTGAATTCCTCTGTTGTAAAAGACGTTTCTAAGAACGGAGGCGACGTTTCAGCTTTTGTTCCTTCCTGTGTTCAGAAGGCATTATTTACTAAATTTTCTAACTAAAATACTCTAAACTTTAAGCTGTAAGTTTTAAATAATTTTAGGATTTTATGCCCACATACGATTATTTATGTAAAGAATGCGGAAAAAGATTTGAACATTTCCAGTCTATGTCAAGCTCTCCACTTAAAGCCCGTCCTGATTGTGAAGTGGAAAATTGTAACGTTGAACGAATAATAAGCGGTGGAACTGGTCTAATCTTCAAAGGTTCTGGATTTTATCTTACAGATTATAAAAATAAAAAAAGTGATAGTAAGAAATCTAAATCTGATAAGTCTGATAATAAAACTAAGCAAAAGAAAAAAAACAATAGTAAAAAAGGAGAAAAACCTGCATGAGCATTTCACAAACTATAATGATGGAAAGCGGTTCTTTAAATGTCCCAAATAATCCTGTTATCCCATATATTGAAGGAGATGGAATCGGGCCTGATATTTGGGAAGCTTCTGTTAATGTTTTTGATAATGCAGTTACTAAAGCCTACAAAGGTACAAAGAAAATAAACTGGCTAGAAATACTTGCGGGTGAAAAAGCTTTTAATCAAACAGGTGAGTGGCTTCCACAAAAAACGCTTGATGTTATATCGGAACACCTCATAGCCATTAAAGGACCTTTGACTACACCTGTAGGTGGTGGGATCCGATCTTTAAATGTGGCATTGAGACAGAAATTAGATTTATATGCTTGTGTTCGACCTGTTCGTTGGTTCAAAGGTGTTCCTTCGCCTGTTAAGAAACCAGGTTTGGTAGATATGGTAATATTTAGAGAAAACACAGAAGATATATATGCTGGAATAGAATATATGCATGGTGATAATGATATAGATAAAGTTAAAAAGTTTTTTATGGAAGAAATGGGTGTAACGAATATTCGATTCCCTGACACAGTAAGCTTAGGTGTAAAGCCAGTTTCAAAAGAAGGTACTTCAAGACTTGTTAAAGCTGCATTTGATGAGGCAATAAAGCAAAAAAGAAAATCAGTTACATTGGTGCATAAAGGTAATATAATGAAGTTCACTGAAGGTGCTTTTCGAGACTGGGGTTACGAACTAGCTAAAAATGAATATAAATCGGAGGATTTAGATGGAGGTCCGTGGCAGGTAGTAAGGAAAGGAGATCATGAGTTTATTGTAAAAGATGTAATAGCTGATGCGTTTTTACAGCAAATCCTATTGCGCCCTTCAGAATATGATGTAATAGCAACTTTAAATTTAAATGGTGATTACATTTCAGATGCATTGGCAGCTATAGTAGGTGGAATCGGAATTGCTCCCGGAGCCAATATAAATTATACCACTGGACATGCAATTTTTGAAGCTACTCATGGTACAGCTCCTAAATATGCTGGTAAAGATCAAGTAAATCCTAGTTCTGTTATATTATCTGGTGTTATGATGTTAGAATATATGGGTTGGAATGAAGCAGCAGAACTAATTGTTAAAGGTATCGAAGGTTCCATTGCTAAAAAACAGGTGACCTATGATTTTCATAGATTGATGGAGGGTGCAAATAAATTAAAATGTTCTGAGTTTGGTCATGAAATAATTAAAAATATGGTTTAATATTTTATTAGATTACTTTCTTGTTGTTTTCATTTGAGGTAATATTAAATCATCAATCTCGAAGATAGGAAAAAATTTTTTACACAGTTCCCTCTACCATAATGAAAATATATAATTGTAAGTAATGTTTGTAGATTTTACTGAGGTTGCCCTTGAAGCAGGGAAAGGAGGTAAAGGTTCTGTTCATTTTCGAAGAGAAAAATTTATTCCGAAAGGTGGTCCAGATGGAGGGGATGGTGGTCGTGGAGGACACATAATTTTTTTAACTGATTCAAATCTTCATACCCTTCAAGATATAAGATATCGTAAGAAATATAAGGCGGAAGATGGAAGTAATGGAGGAGGATCTAGAAAGACTGGGAAATGTGGCCAAGATATTACAATTAAAGTTCCTGTGGGAACTTTAATAAGAGAAAAAAAGTCTACGGATATTATTGCAGATTTAACTGAAGATAATTTTTCATTTATCATATGCAAAGGAGGCAGAGGTGGCTATGGAAACATTCGATACAAAACATCGACCAATCAAGCACCAAGGTTATCGCAGCCAGGCGAAAAAGGAGAGGCTGGAGTATATGAAATTGAGTTAAAAATTTTAGCAGATGTTGGTTTAGTAGGTTTACCAAATGCAGGTAAATCAACATTGTTGTCAAAACTTTCATCTGCTCGACCTAAAATAGCAAATTATCCTTTTACAACCCTTGAACCAAAATTAGGGATTGTCAAATATGGCGAATATAGTTCTTTTGTTATGGCAGATATCCCGGGATTAATTGAAGGTGCTAGTAAAGGTAGAGGATTAGGACACCAATTTCTTAGGCATGTTGAGCGTAATAAGATATTACTATTTCTAATTGATTCACAAGATCCATATCCTAACGATACTTTCCAAACATTAAGAAATGAAATATATAATTATAATTCTGACTTAAAAATTAAACCAATTATTGTATGTAAAACAAAAGTTGATTTGGAATTTGAAGAACAAAATCAATGGAATCAGATAGATAATGAAATAATTAAAATTTCCTCTTTAAGAGGTAATGGATTAAATAAATTAGTAAAAAAAATCATTTCAATTATTCAATAAAATAAACAAAACGTAAAATTCTATTTTGGTTTTATGGATTAGATATATGTTGTAATATATGTTCTATTAATTTAGAAATTACGGAGAGGTGGCCGAGTGGCTGAAGGCGCTCGCCTGCTAAGCGAGTAAGGGGTTTATAGCCTCTTCGAGGGTTCGAATCCCTCCCTCTCCGCAGTTCTACAGTCGAAAAACCCTACTTATGTGGGGTTTTTTGCTTATATGCAAGCATTACCATGAATTTGTTAAAATACACCCAAAAATAGGGGGTCGTGCTATATATATGCTACTTGAATTTTATATCACACATCGCTTTATGAGATTCTACTGGTTTTTTGTTTGTGGGATGATGGTTAGATTTGGATATGCGTAGATATTTATCATTATTATTATTCATTGGGTTGGCTTTTGGGCAAGTTGATTCCACTCTTGATATAATAATATTAAAAAATGGAGAATCCTTTAAGGGTGAAATCGTTAGTGTTGACAAGAGGAGTGTGAGTCTCCAGGTAGCCGACAGTGAGGATATTCTCACATTTAAACGAACTCAAATTAAAAAAATATCGACTCCTGAAAACCGCAACTATGAAAATACCCAAGCTTCAAAAAATGCTTCACCGACAAATATAAAAAAAGGACATGGAACTTCTTATTATATTGGTGCTCTCCTTATATCTGGTTCGGGGCTGTATGGATTTGTAAATAAAAATAGTAAATGCGATGATTGTCGAACTATTGATGATATACAGGACTGGATAAAAAGACTCGATAAACAAACTGACATTCAGTATGGAATGCTTGTCCTTGGCGGATTGCTAATGGCTCTTGATTGAAGAATATTAAAAAGTCCTTAAAATATGATTGGTTTTTTGTTTAAAGCA
The DNA here is from genome assembly GCA_902602795.1 of uncultured Fidelibacterota bacterium. GTDB lineage: Bacteria > Fidelibacterota > Marinisomatia > Marinisomatales > UBA1611. The sequence goes on along the minus strand of CACKSF010000029.1, from coordinate 2,362 downwards.
TGATATTTAAATTCTTTAATGAAATGTTTTTCCTGTTCACATAATTGGAAAAGAACCAAAATAAAAGAATACATTTCTTTTTTGTCGAGCTGCCCAAACTGTGGTGGTAGACTTGTAGCAAGGAATGATATGATATTATCGATATACATCTTTTTTAAGAAACTGTTACAAAGATCATAATATACAGCGATGAAGAAATATTACAGGATAATGTTGGGACGAAGAAGTGTGCATGCTGACGTTTGCAAAAGAGAAAGCTTCATAGGTGCAGATTTTTCAATGCAATTCAGCTTTGAAGGCAATCTTCCTGAAAACTGGAGAGATTTTAATAAACATTACATACCGAAATATTTGGATAGTCATCCTGGTAAATCTAAAATTTCTGCTGGACTTGCATGCGGAGCACTTCATACTGTTTGTAAAGGAATTAAATTAGGAGATATCATTCTTTCTCCAGATGGCGGAGGTAATTATCTCATTGGAGAAGTAAAGGGTGATTATTTTTATAAGGAGGGTAGTACTCTTCCGCATAGAAGAAATATGTTGTGGTACCCAAAAACTGTTTCCAGAGCGTCTATGAGTCAAGCATTGCAATATTCTACAGGATCAATAGGAACAGTCAGCAACGTGACTAAATATGCTGAAGAAATTGAAGAACTGATAAGTGGTAACCGTCCTCAAAAAATAATCTCTACAGACGAAACTATTGAAGATCCAAGTGTATTTGCACTTGAAAAACATTTGGAGGACTTTCTTGTAAAAAATTGGGAACATACTATCTTGGGAAAAAATTATAATATTTTTGAGGATGAAGGAGAAATGATAGGCCAGCAGTATCCAAGCGATACTGGACCGATTGATATTCTTGCAGTGAGTAAAGATAATAAAGAGATTTTAGTGGTAGAATTAAAAAAAGGCAGAGCTTCAGATGCTGTGATAGGCCAGATACAAAGATATATGGGCTTTGTCAAAGATGAGTTGTGTGATGAAGGGCAAACTGTCAAAGGTCTAATTATTGCATTAGACGATGATTTGAGGATCAGAAGGGCACTATCAGTGACAAATGATATCGAGTTTTACCGATACAAAGTAGATTTTAAACTTATTAAATAATGAGAAAAAGAAGATATTTAAAAATTCAAGACTGTTTTGAGTTTCTCTGCCCAGAGAAATGGAGAGATCTGGATTCTACATCTACTCCAGGTGTTAAACATTGTGGGGTATGTGATAAGAACGTTCATAAAGCCACCAATAAAGCACAATTGTTAGAACTTGGTAAGAAGGATAAGTGTGCTGCATACTTTGAGTATGAAGAGATGCTTTTAGGAATGATACATCCTGAATCTGAAATAAAATTTGATTTAGAAGCTGAAGAGAGATTTAAAAATTCAATGGGAAAGGGAAAATAATCCTGTAATAGCCATATGGTTTGGTATTTGCGATATAATTAGTAAGTTCTTCATACATCAGGAGAAGTTTCAATCTTGAAACTCACCAACCGAGCAAGGATAAATCAATGCTACGGTGGTTTGATCCTTAAACGGTAGATGTGCCCAGGAAGATGGGAAACATGATTAGCCGCCTGATGTGCGGCTTTTTCGTTTAAAGACTTACCTGATGTATTCTTCCATAAAAAAAGGCTACATAACATGATAAAACGAGGATTAAGGTCAAAATTAAATAAACCTAAAGACATTCCATCAAACGAATTAAGTAGGGAAATAGTTGCAAGAGTTTTAAGAAAAGAACGGGGGTCGAATACCAAAATTGGATCCAGGCTCTTGCAGTTGAAAAAGACAGAATGGATTCAGCAATATATCATTATAAAAAGGGCACACAGAAAAAGTAAGACCAGGTCGATAATTATCAAAAATATAATATAATGTCTATTTATGTCTTGTATGATGTCTTATCAAAAATATATATTACATGGTTGAAAATTATAAATAAATAATCCCCAAAGGAAACCCATGAAAATAAATATTCACTTTTCCCAAGCAATAAAAAAAGCTCGTAAGGATAGAAAAATGACCCAATCTGAACTTGGGTCATTAATAGGTAAAAGCCAGAAAACGGTAGAAAGGTATGAAAATCCCAACGATAAGAATTTTCCCAGTTTGTCGACCATTGAAAAATTAGGCGAAATTTTAAAAATTGATTTAAAGCCATACTATGAATTGGAGATGGAGCAGGATGTAATAATTTTTCCAGAATTATTATATCCGTTTTCTTCGCTTCTCCAAAATTATTCAATACCCAAAAGCAACTATAGTTTTCACTATGATAGAAGAATTAAGGGTAAAGAAAATATGGAAGGAGTGTTCTACTTAATGTCTGTTTATAAGCAAATGATCCATGATCA
>CACKSF010000028.1 GCA_902602795.1 uncultured Fidelibacterota bacterium | reverse complement strand
CCTGATTGCAAAATTAATTTAGCTGCTTCAGATGAGGACATAAAATAACGCTCCATTTCTGGATCAGTTATTGTAATGGGACCACCAGAATTTATTTGTTCTTTTAGAACAGTTATAAAACTACTCTTACTATCAATCAAATTCCCAAATCTAACTGCCATAAAACTAGTATAAATGTTATGATTAGCACCTTGACAGATTACTTCAGCTAAACGTTTTGTTGCACTCATGATACTTATAGGCTTTACTGCTTTGTCTGTGCTAATTAAAATAAATTTTTCCACATTATGTTTTGATGATAGTTTTACAAGGTTTGAGGTACCGTTTATATTAGTTTCTACAGCTTCCCAAGGAAATGACTCTTGCATAGAAACATGTTTATACGATGCAGCATGAAAAACTATTTGTGGCTCATAATTATTATAAATTTTTGATAAAACGTCAAAATCCCTAATATTTGAGAGTAATGGCTTCAAAAGAACATTTGTTTGTTGCGATAAAACTTCCCTCTCTATTTTTATTAAACTATTTTCATGCTTATCAATGACAACCAAAAGAGCAGGTTCGTATTTTAGACATTGTCTGACCAACTCGGATCCTATCGTACCACCAGCTCCTGTAATTAAAATTCTTTTTCCATGTATATATTCACTGATCAGTTTTTCGTCTAAGGAAACTTCGTTTTTACCAATTAGGTCTAGAATAGAGACCTCTTTTAGCCCATCTAAGCCTAATCCTCCTGATATTATATCATTAACAGATGGAAGCATTCTGAATGGTTTACCGGATTCTTTACATATTTCAAAAATTTTTAATAAGTTTTTTCTTTTGGTATTTGGGCAGCATATAAGAACTTCATCGTAATTTGGGAAAAAATCTGCCAAATCAGAAATTTTTCCAAGCACTTTTCTTCTATGTATATATTTTCCTTTTAAGTTTTTATCGTCGTCTAAAAAACCAATTGGATCCATTAAATGCTTAGAATTATTTAAAAGTTCTCTACAAATAAATTCACCAGCCTTACCTGCACCAATTAAAATAACCCGTTTTCTAAAGTTAAATCTATAGGGTTTAGGATTTAATAAATGGGAATATATAATCCTAACACCTAATCTTGATGCACATGTGAAAAGAAATGAAAGAACAAAATCAATAAATATTATTTCTAAATTTAAACTTTGAAATCTAAAAATGCTTAGTGAACAAAAAAATAGGATTATAGTTGACAATAAATTCGCTTTTAGAATTTGAAAAACATCTGTTATACTTGTATATCTCCACATTCCTTTATGGAGATTGCAAAAATAAAATGCTAAAAGCTTAACACCTAAGATTGAACATAAGATGAAATATAATTCAGGAAGTAAAAATAAACTTGGAGTGGTGAAGTTATGGGCTACAACTGAGGATAATATTATGCTAGAAAAAATGGCAATAATATCTGTTAGAATCATGACTCTTCGATTCCTTCCACTATTTTTACTTACTTCTTTATGATGTGCAATTTTGATTCTTACATTATTAACAATTCTATTTAAGCTTATTTTTTCATTATCTTCAATCCTAAGTAGCTTTATAAATAGATAATGTCCCATTCGTTTTGGCGTAAAAAGGGAAAAAATAGTGATTGTAACTAATTTTAAATCTTGCAAGAATCCTTTTTTAGTTACATAATAATTATCGAGGGCAAGCTTAATATTTAATATTTCTTGGTAAGGATCGTCCGAATCGATCATAGATAAAATATCAGATTCATTTCTAAATATAATTGATGAATAACCTGAAAGTCCGGGTTTTATTGTATTTAAGAAAGAAAAAGTATTCTTATTTACATATTTAGGAATTTCAGGCCTAGGTCCAATAAAACGCATATCTCCTTTAATTACATTTAATAACTGAGGCAATTCATCTAACTTTGTTTTGCGAAGAAATTTTCCCCAACGAGTAACTTGTAATAAATCACCGTTATGAGAAATGATGGTATCCCTTCCCTTATTTTTGATAGTTCTGAATTTATAAATATTAAACTTTTTAAAATTTCTACCTACTCTAGGTTGAATAAATATAACAGGCAATCCTTGAATAACTAAACTTACTAGAGCAATAAAAAAAAGCAGAGGTAGCAATATAATCGCTAATAATAATGCGGTTAATCTTGAGGTTATTTCCATCGGCAAAATATTTAATTAAACTTTTTAAAAAACAACCTATAAAATTAATGCGGTGATTGACATCACATTAATACAGAATTAATAGCGTAAATAGAAAAAAAAACAACGAATTTTTAAAATTAATTCAAAAAATAATTGGAAATCATATAATAACTCGGAAATATTATGTTTTAATGGTTTAATAAAAAGACATTAGACAAGGAATCTATATATTGAATCCATTAAAAAATATAGCATTACTTTCATTATGAAAGTATATTTTTTTATACTGAATATTTAATAAATAATTCTTTTATTTCTCCAATAATATAATCAACCTCCTCGGAACGTAAAAGTGGATATATTGGAAGAGATACTATTGAATTAAATAACTCATTTGCCCTAGGATAATCATCTTTTTTTAATTTGTATATTTTCTTGTAATATGTAAGATGATGAATGGGTTTGTAATGAACTGCTAAACCTATTCCCCTTTTGTTCAATTTCTCAATAAAATCATTTCTTGAAATTTTCCATAACTCTAAATTAAGCTTTATTACATATAAATGCATTGCGTGTGTTTGATTTATACTTGGAAGGATGATTCCTTCTACATCCTTAAGTCCTTTTGAATATCTGTTTGCAATTTCTCTTCTTGAAAACTGCCATTTTTTTAAAAATTGCCACTGCCACAAAGCAAAAGATGCTGAAATATCTGTCATATTATATTTATATCCAAGCTCAGTAATATCATATTCCCATTTTCCAAAATTTTTATATCTATTCCACCCATCTTTTGTAATACCATGCAAAGATAGTTTTTTAATTTTATGAGCTAATTGCTTATTATTTGTTGCTAAAGCTCCACCTTCTCCTGCTGATGTAATATTCTTATTAGCATAAAAAGAAAATGTAACAGCATGATCTAAAAAATCCTCTCTTTTATTATTAAAACTATTTTCAACAGCATGAGCAGCATCTTCTAACACAAAAAGTCCATACCTTTCTGCAATAGAAATGATATTTTCCATATCATTTAATTCTCCACCGTAATGCATTGGAATTATTGCTTTTATCTTGGAGTCTTTTTTAATTTGATCTTCAATAAAGTTTAAATCAATCAAAAATCCATTTTTTTTGCAATCAATTAGAATCGGAGACATCCCCAAATATTCTCCACATTCGATTGTAGAGACAAAAGTTAAAACGGGAGCAAGAAATTTATCTCCCTTATTGAATTCTTTTGCTGCAAGGGCCAAATGGAGTCCAGCTGTGCATGAATTAAGAGCGACAACATTTTTATAAAGAAGATAATTTGAAAGTTTTTTTTCAAATTTTAATACTTGCGACCCAGTTGTAAGCCATCCGCTTTTAATTGAATCAGTATTTATTTTATCTAAATTTCTCGGGATATTAGGTCTATGAAAGGGTATGTTCATATTTTAGTTTTTATTGGGAAATAAATATCAAGACCGAATTCAAATTCACTCTGCTTGCCATGTTTTTCAATCCTCTCATGATCAAATTTTATTAAAAATGATAAATAATCTTTATACCACCATTGGGCTCCTAATTTTAAAAAAATTATTTTTCTAAAATCACCACTTGGAAATGGGGCAGAAAAATAATTTGCATATGGGCTATAGGTATTCTTGGTAATACTGTTAATTCCTAAATCTCTCCTTCCAAGGCTTGCACTTATTAACATACTAATCCTATCATTATAGAGGTTTAATCCTAATTTGGATTCCTTACCATCACTTCCATAATTCCAACCTAAAGGTTTACCTCTTGCAACAAAATTGTTATTCCCATCTTCATGTCTAAAAGTGTTTGTACCGATTTTAATCATTGAAAAATAAATATTCGAAAGGTTATTTTTACTAAAAAGTTTAGATGAATGAAGTATTTTAAGTGAGTATCCTCCCTCACTGTTTTTATTAACATCTTTTTGTACTTTATCTAAAACTAATTCATCAAATAAATAATTAAATGAAAATTTTATGTTGGTTCGAAATAAATAATCCATACTTAATTGCCAAATACCATTACCACTATCTGTTCCCAAATCATTTTGTTTATCGTTTAACTCAATTTCTAAATGCGTTGAAATTGGATTAAGATAAGAAAAATCTATTACCCTATTTTTACCTGAGTATATTACTACTTCAGATAACGCAAAAAGGAAATTTTTTTTATTATTCCATTCAATACCTCTTCCAGTAACGTATCTATTTACAAGTAAAGAATCGGTTTCAAGATATCCATTAAAATAACGAACTCTTAGATTACCAAAATCCAAATCTAGCATTCCATAATCGTAGGCATTTGAATTCTCGCTTAATCCTAATTGTATATCGTTGCCAGCCCCCCAACTCTCTCTACCCCTTCCAAATTGAAAAATAAGCCACTCATTTTCAAAACAAATACCTGATTGGTCAGTTTCTCCTGAAGTAAATCCGTACCGACTTATATCTCTTGGAATACCAGAATACCGTTCAAATAAGCTAGGATAGTTAACCACTCTGGAATATAAATGTCCATGAAAATTATTTTTATATGTAAAATGTCCAAAGCCATAAAAAGCTCTTGCTTTGGTAAAAGCAAGAAAACCAAACCGACTATTAATCACTAAAGAATCCGTTTTAATTGTTGAATTAATTATACGTGATGGTCCAAATATAGAATTTCGGTACCAATCTTTTCCAGAGTCCACCAAAATTTTCCTTTTATGAAATTCTTTAAATTCATTAGGGATTGTTTGACATAATAAAAGATTACAAGCCAGTGATAATATGAAAAAGAAATTCAAAAATCTTTTACTTTTTAAAAATGAATATAAAAGTACTTAATATAAATATTTTTACTCTTTTCAAATAACCCTGGATAAATCCAATTCCATAGCTGTAATGAATAGTTGAAAAAACCAGGATGCTGTAAAGCAAATCCTTAAACCCAATGTTTTTTTTAATTGAAAATATTAGAGCAAATATAAAATAACAGAAAAAATAATAGAAAAAAAATTTGCGATGTAGAGAAACAACTGTGGAAATTATAGATATAATAAAATGGATAGATGGTACAAAATGATAGAGTCTTACGCCGTAGGAAACTTTTTTAAAAACTAAAGGTTTGTAGAGCCCATAAAGAAAATATTGTTTTGATAAATCCATTAAATTTTCTCTTACCATATAATTTGTTTTTAACTTGGGACTCATAAAAATTTTGAATCCGTTTTCCACACATCTGTAATTTAATTCATCATCTTGATTTTTTATTAATTCTTCATCATAAAGTCCCACTTTTTCTAATACTTTGCGTCTATAAATAGGAAACGGAATCGTGTCTACATATTGCTCTTTATTTGATATCCGAAACTTAGAATTCCCTACTCCAAAAGGGTGCATCATACAATTTGCAATTACTCTGCCTTTCCATCCAATTCCAATATGGTTAGCAGGTCCACCAACTACATCAGCATTATTTTTCCTAAAGATTTCCATTGCATCAGAAAAATAAGATTTTGGGTAAATTGTATGACCGTCAATCCTAGAAATGAACTTACCTTTAGTATCATTAAATATTAGATTAAAACCATGACTCACAAATTTTTTTTCATTTAAAATAAGTTCACAATTATCAATATTTTTTATTGCATTTTCAACCCATTCATATGTTCCATCACTTGATTGTCCATCAATAAAAAAAAATTCGCTTTCAATCTCTAAACCAGCTTGGATAATTGATTCAAATGATTTTGAAATATATAATCTTTCATTATAAAGTGGAATAATAATACTTAATTGCAACTATATGAACTCCAAAACTTTGCATTTTATATTAAATTCTAAAGAAGAATTGGTTTTCCATTTCATTGTCAATTAAGAATAATGTTTGATGATTTTAGACCATTCAGGTACAACTAAATCAGTTGAAAAATTTTTTGAATCTTCAAATGCTCTCGCTGAGATTTTAGCAGCAAAAAGAGGGTTGTTAATCAAGAATTTAATTTGATGAGCCATATCCTCCTCATCATTATTTTTCACAAGCAGTGAGTTTTTCCTATGTGTTAAAATAAAAGGTATACCACCAACATCTGTAGATACTATAGGCAACCCTAAGGCCATCATTTCAATAATACTTACAGGCAAATTATCGATTGTTGAGGTATTTATGAATATATCATGATCCTTAGCAACTTTAATCCATTTGGTTTTATCTAGATATCCTAAAAAATCAATTTTATGATCAATATTGTATTTTTTTGATAGCTCTTGGCAATGGTTTAAATGGCCATCTTTATCAGGTCCAATCATAGTTAATTTTGTATTGTCATAGCAAGTGCTAATGATTTTAAAAACATTTATAGCCATTTGGGGATTGTAAATTTCATGAAAAGACCGCAACCAAATAATTCGAGGTCTAATTTTTTTACGTTCTTTGAAATTATAAAAAGAAAAATTGATACAATTAGGAATGTATGTTACTTCAAAATTGTTATTCTTGAATATATTATATATATATCTAGATGGAGAAATATTAATGTCTGCATTTTTAAATACAAATTCCGTCATATATTTACTCTTTTTAATTCTTGAATCAATATTGCCTCCATGTATAATAGGAATATATTTTAAGGAAAAAATCTTTGACATAAGTGCAAAATAAAATGTGAAGTAAAATGCCTGTGTGCTATATACATCTATAAACATCAATGAAACTCTTTTATAATTTCCCCAGTAAACATAGTTCATATGAAGAAATCTCAGAATTCTATTTTTTTTATCAGAGGCTACAATCATTTTGATCTTAGAAGATTTATAAATTTCATTTCTAATAAGTTCGACCGGAGAAGGATTCATTCCTTTTGAAGATAAAATATTTCCAATATATAAAATCATTTCTCCCGCAATTTCAATACTATATATGAAAGACCATAAATATAGCCTGGAAGAGCTAATCGGAATGCAGAATGAAACATTGTTAAGATACCAAACATACTCATACAACCTAAAATAACTTTATTATAATCAGTCCTTCTTCGATATTCTTTAAAAGATAAAATCAATATGGAAAATAAAGATACTAGCCCAAATAATCCATGCTCAGCTAACATCCTTGTGAACTCACTGTGTGCACCAACCACAGTTCCATAGCCATATTTCCATCTTAAATCACGAGCACCATTAGGTCCAACACCCAACAAAAAATTATCTTTGAATATTTCAAGGTCAAGTGCCATAATCCTCGCGCGTCCTGTAAGAGATACTTCTTGTGGATTTATAAAATTATATAATGATGTATATCTAGCATCTAACATTCCTTTTGTAAAATTAGATGAAAAATAATACAACCCTAAAAGCACTACAGATATATAAAAAACTTTATTGTATTGGATTTTATATTTTACACCTTTTGTAATAAAGTACGAAAAACCAACTGCTATAATAGGAGCTATCACACCACCTCTTGCAAAAGTCAAAAGAGCGACACCTAAAGAAATTGATAAAAAAACATAATCATAAAGTGGCCTAGGAAAAATTTTCAAATTAAACATTCTTGCTAGAGAAACAATAATTAAGGAGACTCCAAGCAAAGTTGAAACTTGATTCGGTCCGAACCCTGCACTCATCTCAAAATTAGCTTCACTAGAGAAGGTTAAATCTTGCATAGATGGAGCTCGGACAAATATCAAACCAAGTAAGGAAATAATGGGAAGCGTTAAAGATTTAAATACGTTAGAGACATTGACCTTACTAAAAATCCTTCCTCTAAAATATATGAAACTAATAAAAAGACATAATGGGCCTGATAAGGCGCCTGATATCATCATACGTAATATAGAAAACGGATAATCGGGCAATATAGCTATAGCAGGCAGTAAACTAATAAAATAAATAACTGAAAGTGTATTTATCCTTAAATACCTAACATTTTCAACGATCATTCCTACAACTAAAAGAAATATTGTTGAATATTTACCATATTCCCAAGGGACCGATGCACCAACTCCCCTTAAAACAACCTCCATCCCAACTAAATAACTAGCAAATATTGAAGCTTCATCATGTTTATTATTATATCGAATTACATAAAGTAATCCATAAAAAAAAATTCCTAAACCCCAAATAGTGGCTATATCTTTTCTAGATGAAACTAAAATCCCTAATAAAAAGTGAAGTACAGCTAAAATAGGTATATACTTTTCTAATTGTTTAAGGTAGAATGGCATTTTTTATATTTAGTAAATAGTTTTCATAAGTGAAACTGTGCGATTTTTTGAAAATATTCATTGAACAAACTTTCAAAGTATCTATATCTTCAAATACTAATTGAAAATCTTCATAACTATATTTCGAATTATATGAATCCATTATAAACCCCTCGTACCCATGTTTTATTACTCCTGATATCCCAGAAAGATTTGAAACTATTGGTACACATCCAAAAACTCCAGCTTCCATAATCACTTTCGGAAAACCTTCAGATTTTGATAATAAAATTAGCACGTGGCTTTCTGCATAAATTTTGAAAATATCTTTTCTACTTAACGAACCTAAAATTGAAATTTTAGGAGAAATAATCATAGCTTTTTCTTTGTAATATTTTTCTCTTTTTGATTCCCCAACTATTTTCAACGATTTTATGTTTTTCAAGTCTTTTATTTTTTGAAAAATTTTCAAAATATCATCTATACCTTTGTTTTTTTCCACTCTTCCAACAAATACCAAATTCAATCCATTTCTAAAGTTTTTCTTATCAACTATATTTTTATTATTTTTTATTATTTCATTTTTAAAACATGGATTTAAAAACTGAAAGAAATTATGGTTTAATTTAACTGTAGAGTTATTTATAGTAATTATTGCATTTTTTGGAAAATGTAGTAGAACCCATCTCTGAAATTTATAGGTAAGTGGAACATCATCTGAGCTCCAAGATCCTCCATATTTAATCCAGATTTTTTTTCTCCAAAAAGCATAAAGCCAAGGTAGAAATAGCACTCCAAAACCTGTTGGAGCTCTAAAGTGTATAATATCTGTTTTTTTTAAAAATGGATTTAACTTTAAAATATGTAAAGGAAAAAGAAAAACATGTCTAAGCTTATTAAAAAAAAAGTTTCCTCCACTTGGGATCATTGGTACTATTATTATATTTGACTTTTGATGTTTTACAAATGATTTTGGTGGGTCAATATTGTAAAGAGGTGCAAAGTGGTATATCCTCTTAAACAAAGAACCTAAATGGTCTATCTCCTCGACTGTTGGGTCTAATCCCACTAAATCACCGTTTGTATCTTTAGCATAAGGTGTATCAGAAACTATTGTACAAGTTTGTTTATTTTTATTGAAGATGTTTTTCATATTGAATCATTTTTTTTTCCCACTTATTTTCAATTGCATAAGCTTTTGATCGTGCAAAATATTTATCATAATTCATAAAAATATTTTTTAGTGCCCCCATCACTTCCACTATATTATTAGGATTCACTAATTCTCCATTATGGTGATTTCTAATTGCATCTTCTAAGCCAGATTCTTTTGCACCAATTGCTGGTACCCCATATAAATTCCCTTCCAAAACACTTATTCCAAATCCTTCAAAATCAGTATTATTATTATTATTTGAAAGCAACATGTTAACGTGAGAGATACTATACATTTTTTCTAATTCAGAATGTTTCAAAATTCCATGTAAAGTTATAAAATTATTTAATTTTAACTGTTTTATTAGTTTTATAAAATCTTCTATATTTTCGTAATTCCCAACGCAATGATAATGAGTTAAAGGATATTCTTTTATTATTTGAGGAAGAAACTTTATTACATCAAATTGTCCCTTGCGAATAGAAATTGATCCTACAGTTAAAAGAATAGGAAAATTTTCTAAAATACGTTTCTTATCTATATTACTCCATTTATCGATATCTACACCATTATTTATAACATGAGTTTTCAATTTTAAGTTTTTAGGAACTAACGATTTCGTAAAATTTGAAACTGATATTATTTTGTTAGATTTTCCTAAACAAAATAAGGTCCATCTTAAATAAAAATTTTTCCCCAACTCCGTTCCATGAATAATAGTAGTGATTTTTAAGACTCCATAAATCTTAATTAAGGGAATTAACCATATTGAAAACTCACCTGAAATAATTACATGCTTAATATTATATCTAAAAATAGTTCTTGTAATTATACTCAAACGGTGAAACAAGTTTTGAAGAGTTGTTCTCTTTCGTTTGAATCTAAAAATTTTATAGGAGCATTTTTTATCAAACAGAACTTCTAGATCTTTATCCACATAATCAGATTTTGTATTGATAATTACCTCGTATCCTCTTTTACTAAGCCCATTAGATAAATTAAAAGCATGGCTTCCTATTCCGCCGGGTCCCGGAGGAAATTCAGATGAGATAATAAGAACTTTATTTTTCATTTGGTATTTTATCCCCCTCTGATAAAATACTTGATGAAATCTTCCAAGAATTAAATGTTTGCAACAATATTATTGGAAAAATAAACAGAAACAATAAAAAACTAATAAACGTAAATATAGGATCCGTTTTTTTAGAATATTTAGATAATGACAATGGCAAATTAATTAATAAATAAACAAGAGTGCTATAATTATCAAAATTTTTTCTAGCATAATAGAGAACACTTGGAATAGGTCTCGGTTTCAAAAAACTTGTAGGCCTAAAGGCGTCCCAAGAACCAAATTTTCTTAATCCACCTTGTTTTGATTTTAGATGTATTCTAAATGCTTCAGGATTTGAAATTGAGGTAATACCATTTCTATATGCTCTTAAACCAAATTCAGCATCCCCCATTCTCATACCTTCAAATTGTTCATCAAAAAGACCTGAGATTTTAAATATTCTACGACTTAAAACTACGTTTCCTGTATCTATTTGATCTGAAATCCGATAAAATTTATAATTAAACGGTATTTTAGCTCCCAATTTAGATAGAGATACTCCTGCGGATATTTCTGAATTAAAATACTCTAAACAATTCAAATGTTTAATTAACCAATCATTATTAATCCTTGAGTCATCATCTAACAAAGCAATTACTTTTTCATTAGTATTTTTAATTGCATTGTTCCTTGCTTTCCATAATCTAGGTATTTCCTGCCTAACTAAATCTATTCTAAGGTTAAAATTTTTATAGAAATCTTTGTTAAATTTTTCCGATTGGTCAATGATTGTAATATAAAATTCTGAGTAGTTCTGACGTTCTAAGTCTTTTAAGAGATTATACAAAACATTATATCTATTATATGTTGGAATGATAATTCTGACTTTAGTTTTATTTTCCAAGAATTTAATTGGGTTTTCTAATCTTAATTCTGTTCTACCAAATGATATATCTTTAATGTTCACTCTTTTTATAAAAAAAAATGTTTTAATAAAGGCGATGACTGATTTGAAAATAGATTTTAAAGTAACTAATCGATATATTAAATATCCAACACTCCAAAATGGATTGAAAAATTTTCTAAGAAAGCGAAATTCATCATAAGGACTATGCTTATAGTTCACAATTTCTTTGGATAAGTAACCTTTATCTGGACTAACATGAATATGACCATAAATTAAGGCTATGTAACTAGCTTCTGAAGCTGTGGATTGAGTAGATTCATAATTTAAATCTAAATTTTGTGGTGGTATAATATTGTTCGAATATGGCCAAATTACATCGTCACCACAATCCAAATGGAAATACCATAAAGGCTTTGTAAATTTTAAACTTGCAAACAAATTACTAAAATTATTATGTCTATTAAATATTATTGTGCAGATTTTTGTTTGTGAAGCTATAAAAAAAACCACCAAAAGATAACTTATCAATCCATAATTTTCTATTAGCTATTTGCATATTTATAATATCATTATCATCCATAGCATTTATTAATAGACTTACAGAATCTACAATTCTATGTGGTTCTGTATCCTTCACAATAATACAATGTTTAAACCAATCAATTTCATTATCTAATGGCAAAACACAATCTGTGTCGATTAATATAGGTATTCTTCCTAATGCTAATGTCTCATAAAATCTAACAGAAAAATTACCATTCCCTCTCGTACAAATTGTAAAAGGAGCTAAAAGGATATTGTTCCAATATTCAAATTTATATTTCTCTTTACCAATGAGAGCAATCTCCTTTCTCCTTCTAATAATTATATTTGTATCCAAATTTGTACTTTGATCAAAGGATTTTAATAATTCCCCTCTCAAGTTCATCCCTGAAACAGGCATACTTAAATCTAAATATGGTTTAAAAATCCTATTCTTCATTCTAAAGTATAATTCTTTCAAAAAACTCTCACATTTATCTAGCACAGTCAAATTAGCCTTACCGCAAAAGCTTACGCTAATTTTCTTAAAACCTGATACAGTGTTTACTCCATAAAACTTTAGATAATCAAATGGATCTCTAATAATCGCAGGATATGCATATTCATTATTTTCTCGTTTACTTCTATACAAGTTATGTTGCAAAATAATAAAATTGCCATCTATAACTCTATGTTTGTAATCACCGCTCACCCATGTAATTATAGGCTTATTAAGCATTTGATAATATTTTAAGGTTTCATTGGCCTCGTTAATTTTTCCGTATTCAAAGTAATAGTTCCATGTTAAAGGCAAAATTAGTAAATCCGCATTTTTAGGATTTAATGACAAAATTAAATCTTGTTTCCTAATTCCGTATATATCGTGGCGTAGCTCTGGAAATAAAGGTTTAATCCAATCAGCATAAAACTTTCTTGGTGTAGAATGTAAAATTTTATTTATCTTGAAATAAATTTTCATTGAAGAAACTATTAAAATGCTTTTTTTGTATGCTTAAATCAAATTTGTTTTTGACTCTTTCTATTGCGTTAAGGCGAATTAAGTTTAATTTATCATTTTTCATTGATATTATTTGTTTTATTTTCCTCGCAAGAAGTGCTGGCTTTCGTTTTGGTACAACCCATCCAGTTTTTCCGTCAACAACATTTTCATTTAAACCTGAGGCATCAGAAACAACAGTTAATATTCCCATAGATTGAGCCTCTAGAACAGCATTACAAAATCCTTCCTCCAGGCTATATTGTATATAAAGATCTGCTTTTTCATAGAAAGGAACAATATCCTCATGAGGTACATAACCAACTAATTTAACTTTATTTTTTAAGTTTAATTCATTAATAACTAGCATAAGTCTTTCATATTCAACACCGCTTCCAACAACTGTATAGTTGAAATTAACTGATTTCAATTTTCCTGCTGCTTCAATTGTATACTCAAGACCTTTGATCCAATGCAATCTTGCGACGGTTAAAATTTCAATGGTTTTTTTAGAATTAAATGAATCTTTTAGTTTTATATTTTTAAACCTTTGCGTATTTATAGCCGGAAAAATAACTTCTTGCATTGTACTGCTATTTAAACCGTGTTTTTTTGCTTTTTTTAGAAGAGAATGAGATATAGAATGAACCTTGTCTACCCTCTGCCATAAACTAGAATAACAATTTTGGTTTTTTAAGGGAAATATAGTTATGTCATATCCGCGCAAACTAACACCCATTTTTGCACCGATAGATTTAGCAATATTCTCCTTTCTAAGAGCTGCTGTGGTGAAACAAAAATGAAGCCAATCCAAATTTTTACTAAGAATTTTTGAACCCAGATATAAATTTTCCCAACGTTGACGAAATGATCTTCCATCTAATTTTTCAAATCTTAAAAAGTTTATAACAATTATTGGACATTGGATTGTAATAGTAAGATACGCAAAAGTCATTTTTATTATTTGCAGAAAAAAAAAGTTGCTCACTTTTGGCATCTCCACCACCTCACACATATTAAAACTATTATTCCCATGCGCAAAGAGTATAACTTCGTGACCTTCTTGCTGTAAAATATTTATCTTAGAAATAAGAAATTCTTCCGAAAAAGATGGTGTTTTAATTAATACTAAACCAATCTTCAATTTCAAATCTCCATAGTTTTTTTATAAAAATCATGAAATTGACTTCTAATTAAATTAGGATGAAAATTTTTATTAATATATTTCTTTGCCTCTAGAATGATTTTTTCCCTTTCTTTAACTCCCAGATTCATAACCCTCAATAATAACTTTTCTAATGCAATTGAATTTCTAGCTGGAAAATAGAAACCATTTACACCATTATTAATGATTTCTTTCATTCCTCCGCAATCACTGCTAACAACCGGCAACCCTACAGCCATAGATTCGAGGACTACATTTGAGATACCTTCTTGAACGCTGGGAAGAATAAAACAGTCTGATTCGTTCATAATTTTATAAATTTCTTCCTGCGAATCTGGATGAACAATTTCAACATTATTTTCCAAGGATAAATCATCTATTTGATATAATATTTCTTCCGATATGTGATTTTTCGTAATAATTAAATAGTGTATATCATTATTTATTTTTTTAAGATTCGCAAATGCTGAGATACTATATTGATAGCCCTTTACCCAATGAAAACGACCAACTGAAAGAAATCGAAAAGGTCTATGAGTTTTATGATTATTTTTTTTATATGTTTTCAAAAGACTTAAATCCAAGGAAGAATAAATAATATCCGTTTTATTAGTATTTGCCCCAAACTTTTCAGCTTTTTGTGAAATTTTCTTTGAAACAGCGTGCATCCTATCAACTTTTGGGAATAGTATATTATAATTTCTAGCAAGCGAATCATTAGCGAAAGCAGAGTAATTAATATGGGATCCTCTTAGGCTTAAAGCTATCTTGACGCCATAGATTTCTTTTAAAAAAAACCAAAAGGGTAATGATTTAGCCCATTGAATATGGAAAATATCTGGAGTATGGTTCAAAACTGGTAAAATTTTACTCAAAGATATAATAATGGATCCTGATTTTGAAAAAACTTTATAATTTTTTACTAGTTTGTATAACTTTTTAGGATGCGTAACAAATAACCGAAATAGTTGAAAAAACACAAAACAAATAATATTTAATCTCCCATGAGGAGTACAAAATATCTTGATATTTGAATTTTCGTAATTAACTGAACTTCCACTTCCAAACAAATATATATTGATTTTTTCATCTCCTGTTAATTTTATAAGATTTTCAATAAAATTTGGAGCAGGAATCATTCCAGAATAAATAGCTACAATCATTTTTTTTTCCAAAATTTTTCAGACCATAATGAAAGAGTTAATAGCATACTTATTGGATGACTGAAAATGATTTGATTCTCAGTTAAAAACTTTTGATAAAAATTATTTACTAATTCTGGAGGTATAATATTATTTAGATTTTTTTTTTCAAAAAGCCAATACTCCAAATATTTTCTGTTTTCGGATCCTAAAAATTGCAACTCCCAGTTTCTTTGAATAATTGAAGGTTTCTTTAAAATTTTCTCGTTAAAACTACGTAATAGAAACCTGTAGATTCTTCTTGGAAAATAAAAATTATTAAAATATTTATAATTATAAAGATTTAAATCATACTCCTGCCATGGTATTTTTGCTAATCTAGGAGAAGTATTTTGTAGATATTTGATTTGAATTTTTCTGTCGCATAAATAATTATTCGGAATCGAACAAATGAATTCGCACATAGCATTTTCATAGTAAGGTGCAAATAGTTCACAATTACTTGAGAAAATATTTAAATTTGGATTTGCCCATCTATGAGCCCAATGTATTGATTTGAATGCTTGCACTCTTCTACTTGGGTTATCAATATTTATTTCCAATAATAAATCTTTAATACGGTTATATAATATTTCTTCAAATTTTCCTGTAAAACCCCATTCTTCCCATAATTTATTTGATAACCTAAGGCCACCAGGCTTAACAATCTTTTGAAAAAGAAATTTAGCTTGAGTATCTAAATTATCTTTTTTACTAAGTTTTGGCAAATCAAATAAGACATCCCCCCATTGACCTGAAAAAATAATATCGCCTAGTTTAGATATATGATGAATAACTGCCATCTGCCTCGGATGGGTGAAATCTGATTGACATAAGTTAGTATCTGATAATTCTTCAATTTTTTCCCAAAGATAACCCTTAGGAATCAAATAATGATGAAAAGGCCATCCCATTTCTTCGCTTATTCTTCTTGAATATTTTGTTTCTTTAACACCACCTAAAAATTCATATGAATAAGTGACAATATTATTTGTGGTTCTTAAAGCTGAAGCAATTGTACGAGAATCGAGACCTCCAGAAAGTGGTAGAATAATTTTTTTACTTTTAATGTTATTTAAAATTAATGTTTCGAAGATTTGGGTAAACTCCTCAACTGCATCGTTGAAACTGATATTTCTTGGTTCATAATACCAATTTGCTTTACAACTGTAATATTCTTCTTTCCTATACTTTTGTTTTGTGAAGTTGTTATCACCAAGAAAAAATCCGCAAGCAATCCATTCTGCTATCGAGTATAAATCTATATCACCCTCATATTTATAGTTATTTTTATTTCTTTGATTATAGAAAATATATTTTCTTATTTTGTTTTTCTTTTTTTTATTAGGGATCATTTTAGTAATAGGTATTCAATTATAAATTAATTTAAAATTCAAAAATAAAAGGTCTTATTTAGATGTGCTGCATATTTTTAAATTCAATCATCCTATGTATTTTTTAATTAATCAAACAATCCCTTAGTTTATTTTTTATCTAAATATAAATAAGCTTGATTAGATATTAAATTTTTATAAGACAAAAGTAAACAATAACAATAATTGCCACTTATATGAATCATCCAAATAATTAAAAAC
>CACKSF010000027.1 GCA_902602795.1 uncultured Fidelibacterota bacterium | reverse complement strand
TTTTTATTTCGCTTACTTTTTACTAAGAATTAAAATAAGTGCTAATGTAATTACTTTAGTATCTATTGCTCTATGTGTATCTATGCCATTTTTGATGTTCTTTAGATATGATTTTAATTTTTTAGTATTTTTTTCTTTCTTTTATTGGTTTTTAGATCATGTAGACGGAACTATGGCTAGAGTTAATAATCTAAATTCATTTTTGGGAAAATATTTAGATTCATTTGCAGGGGTATTACACGATATTTGTTTTTATCTGGCTTTAGGAATAGTTATCAAAACGCATTATAATTTTGAGTACACATTTTATTTTATAAATGTTATTATAATAACCAATTTGCTTAATGAAAGACTAAGACTTTATTTTAAACATTATCTTTCTGTAGATAATATAAAATTTGTAAATAAAAAAAACCCAAATAATTCTAGATTAATTACTTTTAAGCGATTAATATTTTCTAATGTCTCTCCGATTTTTCCATTTTTTATATTTATTCTAAACTTATTAAAAATTTTAGATTTGTTTATTTTTATTTGTTTTTTCTACTCTATATTAACTTTTATAGTTGTGCAGTTTTTAATTTTTAAACAATTAATTAAGCTTGATAAAAACTCTTTTTTATAAAAAATGTAAAATTAATTATTTGAATGCTAATAAATGGTCTTATATCTAAAATGCTAGAAAGTTCTGAAAAGTATTTTAAAGTTTAATGCAACAACTGAATATAAATAAATGAACATAAATAAAATCAAAAAAAGCAAAACTAGAATATTATTTATTGTCTCCGAAGATTGGTACTTTGTTTCACATCGCTTTGATTTAGCCAAAAGATCAATTGAGAAAGGATATACTCTGGCATTGCTAAGCAGGTATCATAAAGATCAGTCTAAAATAAGAAAATTAGGTATAGAAACCTATGAATGGTCTTTAGAGAGAAACTCAAAAAATATTTTCAAAGAAATACAATCTATTTATTTAATTACCAAAGTAATTAAATCTTTTAGGCCAGATCTCATTCATGCTGTTGCTTTTAAGCCAGTTGTTTATTCTTCGATTGGATGCTTTTTTATTGGTTTTAAAAATCGTGTTTTCGCTTTGGCAGGATTGGGATATGTTTTTTCTTCAAGAGGTATAAAAATAAAGATTCTTCAAGCAATTCTAAAATATTTTATTAAAGTAATGTTAAATGGACATAATACCAGGCTGATACTTCAAAATCCAGATGATATAAAAGTACTTTTATTACCTAAAAACATAGAAAAGGATAAAATTCGTCTTATTCGAGGTGCTGGAGTTGATATAAATAAATTCTTTTACAAGCAGTTATCTAAAGGCTCTTTTAAGGTTATTCTTCCATCGAGAATGCTATGGTCAAAAGGTATTAAAGATTTTAAAGAATGCTCAAAAATATTATTTACAAAAACCAAAAATATTAAATTCATTCTCGTTGGCAAGCCAGATATGCAAAATCCAGATTCTGTACCTGCAGAACTTTTACATAAATGGGCAGAAAGTGAAAATTTTGAATACATAGGTTATGAAAAAGAAATGGTAAAAATATTCCATGAATGTTCACTGGTATGCTTGCCCACATCATATGGTGAAGGCTTGCCAAAGTCTTTGTTAGAAGCCGCAAGTTGTGGAAGACCTATAGTTACTTATAATGTTCCTGGATGTAGAGAAGTTGTAAGACACGGGCATAACGGTCTTCTGATTGAAAAAAGAAATGTTAATGCATTAGCCGATGCAATTTATACCCTTTATAAAGATTATAAATTATGTGTTAAAATGGGACAAAATGGTAGAAGGATCATTGAAAAAAATTTTACTACGGAAATTGTTATATCAAAAACTCAAAAGGTATGGGAAGAGTTATTAACAAGGTAAAAAGGCTAAAAATTTTAATAGCAGGCGCTAGCGGTTATATAGGCTCATACATTTGTAAAAAATATGATGGAGAGCATAACCTGTTCAAATTAAAATATAAAAATGGTAATCTTAAAAATGACTATATAACTTTAGATCTTACTAATAAAAATGAAATAAAACATTTTGTTAAAAAATCCAATAAATTTGATGTCCTTATATTCTTAGTAGGCTTAGCTCATAAAAAAGGCAAAGACAAGGATTTGAAGGATTTTAGGATTTTAAACAAATCTACTTTAGTTAATTTATTATCTGTTTTAAAAAAGAATAAAAAAACACCATCGAAAATAATTTTTGCAAGCACTATTTCTGTTTATGGTGAAAGGATGGATAAAACGAGATATTATGAGAATTGTCTTGCTAACCCAACCAGCCCATATGCTAAGACAAAACTCGAATCGGAAAAATACCTTTTAGAAAATTTTAACAAAAAATCTTGGATTTTTCGTTTTGCTCCAGTTTATACAAAAGATTTTAATGTTAATATAGATCGAAGAACAAAATTTGGTAGGTTTTATTATAAAGTGGGAGATGGTTCAAAAAAATTATCTCTTTGCCACGGGAGTAATATTGTAAAAAGTATAAATGGAGTTTTAAACAATAAAATTCCAAATGGAATCTACAATATTTCTGACCAGTATAATTATACTTACAACGATTTATTAAGTTATGTTGGTTCTAGCAACATACTATTTATTCCAAGTATTTTAGTAAAACTTATATTTTATCTCGGAGAAATTAGTGGTAACTATTTTATTAAAGAAAATTCAATTAAGCTACTTTCTAATAATGTCTATTCATCAAAAAAAATAAGAAATTTTATAAATTTTTCGTCAAATTTGATGAATTATTAGTTTAGTATGAATAGACTTTTAAGTTTAATTATTGCGTTGAGTATTTCGCCATTATTATTTATTATCTCTTTATTGATCGTAGTAGAGAATGGACTACCTATTCTTTTTAAGCAAAAGCGTGTTGGGAAAGGGAATAAACTCTTTTGGATCTACAAGTTTAGAACTATGAAAAAAAATACACCAAATATCCCCACTCATTTATTAAAAGATAGTTCAAATTATTATACTAAAGTTGGTCCATTTCTTAGAAAATATAGTCTAGATGAGTTACCGCAATTGATTAACATAATGAAGGGAGATATAAGTTTCATAGGGCCAAGACCAGCTTTGTATAATCAAAAGGATCTTATTCAAAAAAGAGAAACAAAAGGTGTCCATATGTTAAAACCTGGGGTTACGGGGTGGGCTCAGGTTAATGGAAGGGACGGAGTATCAATTGCGGAAAAAGTTGAATTAGATTATTATTATATGCAAAATAAATCTTTTTTTTTAAATTTAAAAATAATGTTTATTACTTTATCGAAAGTAATAAAGGCTGAAAATGTTCAGATTTAGTTAAGTTGAAAAATATTAATTTTTCAGTAAAAAAGCTGATTTCATACATAAAATGCCTATAATATTTCTTTTCATATGACTACTATTAACAGAAAACTTATTATCTCGGATGCATTAGTCGATGAAAGCATTAAAGCAAGACCTATTTGGAAGCTAATGCACATGCAGTCAGTTTTTAAGGATTCAATTTTTATAGAAAAGGCTCGAAAGATTATAGCGGCTCAATATATGAAGATGGTATTTGCTTACCATCCGGTTCTAACTTTTCTGTTACAAATCAAAATTGTATTATTGACATCATATTATCCCTGATATCAAGTATTTAGTGATTTTTTTAATTTTGTTTAATAAAATATTAAGCTGATATTGAACATAAATATGCTTATTTTTCCTCCTACCTATGAATAATATTAATATAAAACTTATCAGTTTGGACGCAATAGCGTCTATTTCAACCCTATACATCGCATTTCTGTTACGTTTTGAGTTTATTATTCCAAATCAATTTTTAAATGTATTTTTTTCATGGATACCGTGGTTTGTATCACTTCAGGTTATAGTTTTTTATTTTTCGGGTATGTATGCTCGAATTTGGAGATATACAAGTTTGTTTGATTTATATGCAATCCTTAGATCAGCCTCAACATCAGTTGGATTATCCTATATATCTGTATTTTTTATTATGAGGTCTGCCACATACCCTAGATCAGTACTATTACTTTATTTTCTTTTAAATACTTTGTTTGTTATTGGAATTAGATTGACCGTACGAGTTTATTATAGCCATTATCATGAAGATTCAGTTTTGAAAAATAAAAAACCCCAGAAAAAATTATTGCTAATTGGTGCTGGAAAAACAGGTGAAAAAATTGCAAAAGAAATTTTAACTACTTCAAGAAATCAATATCAATTAGT
Organism: uncultured Fidelibacterota bacterium; assembly: GCA_902602795.1. GTDB lineage: Bacteria > Fidelibacterota > Marinisomatia > Marinisomatales > UBA1611. Next base: position 13,098 of record CACKSF010000027.1, on the reverse strand, counting down.
GGGTTATGTTGATGATAGTATTGATAAACATGGAGCCCTATTACATGGAAAGAAAATTTTTGGGAGCGTTAGTGATATCCCACATCTTAAGGTATCTTATGATGAATTATTAATTACAGCCAGTTCAGCAACAGGAGATCAAATTAGAAAAATTATAAAAGTTTGTGAAGCAACAGGCAAGCGTTACAAGATTGTTCCTGGAATGGGTGAATTAATAGATGGTGAGATATCTATTGATAGAGCTAGAGATGTATCTTATGCTGATTTACTAGGTAGAGAAGAGGTCGTCTTGGATAAAAACTCTATACAAAAAATTCTTAAAGGCAAGCGAGTTCTCATTACAGGAGCAGGAGGGTCCATTGGATCTGAGTTAGTTAAGCAATGTTTGACTTTTAACCCTGCAGAAATAATTTGTGTTGATATTAGTGAAGAAAAAATATACAACATTGAACAGTTTTCTGAAAAGACAAATTATAAAACTATTATAAAAACTGTTCTTGCTTCTATAAATGACAAGAAAGAATTAGAAAAAATTTATATTGATAACCAACCCCAAATTGTTTTCCATGCTGCAGCATACAAACATGTTCCAATCCAAGAATTACACCCTTGGACTGCTGTTAGAACAAATTTTGGTGGGACACTTAATCTTGTAAAACTGTCAGAAAAATACGCAGTTGACAAATTTGTTCTTGTTTCAACAGATAAGGCAGTTAATCCAACAAACGTTATGGGTGCAACAAAACGAGCCGCAGAAAAACTAATCCAGTCTTTCAATTATAATTCAAAAACTACTTTTATGTCCGTGAGGTTTGGAAATGTATTAGGTAGCTCAGGAAGTGCCATCCCAACGTTTCAAAAACAAATTAATTCTGGAGGGCCTATTACAATAACCCATCCTGAAATGACGCGTTATTTTATGTCAATTCAAGAAGCCTCTCAATTAATACTCCAGTGTGCTGCTCTTGGGAGGGATGCTGAAATTTTTCTTTTAGAAATGGGTAAGCCAATAAAAATTGTCCAAATGGCGAAAGATTTAATTCGCTTATCAGGCTATGAGCCAGACATCGATATTCCTATTGTTTATACAGGGTTGAGACCCGGTGAAAAATTATATGAGGAACTGCAATTATTAAATGAAAGAATGGTAACAACAGATCATAAAAAAATAATGATTCTTAAAGAAAGCAATTCTACAATACCATGGAAAATTTTTGAAAATAGTGCTATAACACTTTTGTCTGCCGCTGAAGAATTAAACAAAGATAAAATTATTATAATTCTTAAACAAATATTGCCGACTTATAATCCGAATACTTTAGACAGTACTCAAATTAGTAAAAATCCTATAAAGTATCAAATAAAGGGACAGGCTTAATTGTACTGTATACGGTTTAAAAATATTTTTATTTGATGTTTTTTTTTTTAAAAAAGCATCAAATAAATTAATAGCTTTTATTATTTTTCAGTTCCTTTTTATAAAACCCCAACCTTTATTAAAAAAATCTTTTGATTACTACCAAAAGCAAATAGAATATGATTCTGGATCTCATTGGGAAAAACTTTCTTCAATAGGTGCAGATAGATCTTTTAATTTTAACCGAAATTTTAGTTTAAATACTAGGCCTATTTTATCAGCAGGATTAAATAAAAGTAGTTTTTATGCTGAAGGAACATTGTTTCTTAAAAATAATTTATATGCTTATTTGGGAGCTAACGTAATTCAAAATATAAATGATACAGTTTACTTCGATGAAGATTATCTATCTGGTATTGGTTTTCAAAATAACTGGGTGAATCTTCAAATAGGAAAAGGAAGAGAAAATTGGGGTGCAGGTAATGGGATAGAGTTAGCTTTAAGTGATAATTCAAATGCTTATGATTATTTCATGTTAGCATCAAATTATGGAGCGGTCCGTGTTAATTTTATTTATGGGTTTTTAGAAACTACTAATAGTGGGATTAATCGTTATATAAATGCAAGAGGCCTTGAATGGTCTAATAAGAAAAACTTAGTATTAAGTTTTTCTGAAACCACAATATATTCTGGATTTAAAAGACCTTTTGATCTAGGTTATTTAAACCCAATTGGATCGCATCTGGAGGTTGAGCTTAATAATAGACTTAATATAGTGGGAGACAGAAACTCAAATGCTGTTTGGCAACTACACTTAGATTATAAGATAAAAAACCAGTCTCGATTATCATTCAACTATCTATTTGATGAATTTGTTATTGATCCAAATGTTCAGATTGGAAAAGAACATGGGAAAGCATATTCTTTAAAGTTTTCTCATTCTATAATAAAATCGAAACAATTAATGTTAAATATATTTATATCAAAAATTTTTGTTGGAACACCAACGTTTCGGCATGGTCTTGGTAGCAATAATTTTGTTTTCAACCATCGTCCATTAGGTTGGAAGTTAGGTAGTGATGGAGATCAGACTAATTTAGGATTAACTTTTTCAAAAATAAATAAAATGATTCTTAGTATTGAGTTCGGGGAAATTAGACTGGGTGAGGAATCAATAATTTATAGGCCTTATGAACCTTATGCAGATTACATGAAAGACTTCTTCCCAAGTGGAAATTTTTTAAACAATAAATATTTAAAAACAAAATTAATGTGGAAGATTCACCCTAGTTTTTTCATAAATATTAATACTGGATTAACATCAAATTCTAATGTTAGAGAAAAAATGTCAAATGGAATTGTGTTACTATATATTCGTAAGATTTAATAATACAATTAAAAAGAGGTCTCTTAAAATCAGAAGTTTTTAAACCATAACTTAAGCAAGTATAAAGTCAGGATGCCTATTTTTTAATTATTAATTATTCTATAAAGTATAGAAATACTATCAAATATTTTCAACTTTTTTCCATCATTTTTATTTCTTCGTAGATAATTGAGGTTAACTGATGTTGCTCTTTTATATTTCTTTATAAGCATAGATGCTAATTCAACGTCTATATCAAATTTTTTAGACATTAGCAAATCTATATTTATATCGGACTTATAAAATGATTTAGCGCAGCACAATGCATCTGGAAGATTTACATTGTTCATAAAATTAAATAATTTTGTAAGAAAATAATTACCAATATTCCAGTAAGATTCAAAGGGTCGGATTTTGTTATATCGAGTCGCAAAAACACATTGAATACTGTTTTTTTTATCCAGTATCAACAGTTTTTCTATCTCTCTTGGATGGAGTTCTAAATCCCCATCAAAGATTACTACCATCGGGTTGGTTGAATTCTTTAGTCCTAGTTTTACTGCTTCACCTTTTCCTTTATTTTTATTAGTGTATAGTAATTTAATAAAATTTGATCTAGATAAAATTTTATTCGAATTATCTCTACTTCCATCATCAATAATTATAATCTCATGTCCTTCCAAGCTGTAGTCTTTAAGGCTATTAAGCAGTTCAGGAATTTTATCTTCCTCATTATAAATAGGGATTATTATGGAGTAGGTTTTTTTCATAAAAAAAAAGCGGCGTGAGCCGCTTTTTTAGTTTTAATTTAAAATTGGTATAAATTTCAGAAAGAGTAATCTAGTCTTACTCCTAAACCACCCCAATAAGTTGAGTTCTCACTTACATCATCAGCTTTCGTAGCTAAGAAACCTTCTCCACCAACTAAAACGTTGACAGGTAAATTCAATCCTTTTTTCAGTAACCTTTCAAGGGAAACACCTGTAAAATTTCTTACTCCAAGTCCAGAACCTATATTACCAACATGGGTCTCAGAAAACAAGAATTCAGCTAAGGTAGCATTTGCACCAACTCCATAGAGAAGAGCACTAAGAGGTTCACTATCACCTTCTCCATTGTATGATCCAACAACTAAGCTTAAGGTTAAATTTAGAGGACCTGCTTTAAATCCAACTGGAGTCGTAACAACTAAACTACCACCTACAGGTGTATTTGTTATATATGCACCATTAACGAAACCTACGCTTCCAGTAAATCCAACATTTAAGCCAATAGGCTCTTTAGCTACAAATTCTTCTGTAGTAGTATCTGAAACTGTAGTTACACTGTCAGCTGATTCTGACGCAGGAGATTCATAATCAAGACCAAGTTCTTCAGCCATCTTTCTTTTTGCTTCCTCAGCAGCCGCGGTTGCAGCTGCATCTAATTCAGCTTCTTCAGCTGCTTTAGCTTCAGCTAATTTTCGAGCTTCTTCTTCTTCTTTTTTTCTTTTAGCATCTTTTCGGGCTTCTTTAGCAGCTTTTTGAGCGGCTGCTTCAATCGCAGCTTCAGTAGCGGCACTGGCTTCAGCAGCAGCTTTCTCAGCGGCTTCTTTTGCTTGCCTAGCTTTCTCAATAGCATCTACATCTTGCTCGTCTTGTGCTAGACCTATTGATGTGATAAATAATGTAGCTGTTAAAAATTTTGTTAAAATATTTTTTGTCATCGGAACACCCCAGTTTATAGTGACATGATATATTAATAATAATGCAAAAATTATTGTTTTAATCTTGAGTATACAAGGAATAACTCAAAATTTTATTTTTTGTTTTGGACATTTAAAATTGGGCTTTTAAACTTAATTTTAAGTCTTTTTAATTATTAATATTCAATTGAATTTATTAAAACTTAGGAAAAATGATTTACAAAAAAAGAATATATTATTTTTATTAAATAATCTCTTTTATCACTAGAACTTTATCATGTACATCCTTTGAATATCTGCACATTATCATGATAGTGCTGCTTGCATAATTAAAGATGGTAAAATCCTTGCTACGGCCTAAGAAGAGAGATTTAATAAAAAAAACACAATTAGAATTTTCCAGTAAGGACTATTAATTATTGTTTAATGGAGTCAGGAATTGAATCCTGCAAACTTGATTTTGTGGCTTTTTACGATAAATCTCTCTTAAAGTTTGAGCGGATACTTGAAACATATCTTTCATTTGCCCCTTAAGGAATTAACTCTTTTCTAAAAGCAATACCAACTTGGATTAAGAAAAAACTCTGGATTAAAGAATTAATCAAGTAGAAGATAAGTTATCCTGTATAAAATATATTTCCAGAACATCATGCTTCCTATGCAGCTTATGCCTTTTTTGCTTCACCATTTCAAGGTGCAGCTTTTCTTACTATGGACGGAGTAGGTAATGGAAATAAGATAGAAATTATGGCAGATATAAAATTCCCAAATTCTTTAGGTTTGTTATATTCTGCAATAACGTACCATAATGGTTTCCGTGTTAATCCAGGAGGATATAAAGTTATGGGGCTTGCTTTATATGGATAAACGAAATATAAAAAAACAATATATGATAATTTAATAGATGTTAAAAAAGATAGTTCTTTAAAAATGAATATGGATTATTTTAACTATACTGTAGGGCTTACTATGACAAATAAGAAATTTGACACATTGTTTGGTGGCCTCCTAGGAAACCGAAATCAGAATTGACTCAAAAAGGAATGGATATAGCTAGATCTGTACAGGAGATAACAGAAGAAATCGTATTGAAGATTACGAACCATGTAAGAAAGGTCACTAGAAAAAAGTACCTATGTCTGGCTGGCAGAGTTGCATTAAATTGTGTTTCCAATGGTAAGTTACTTCGTGCCGGTGTTTTTGGTGATATATATTCAACCTGCTGCAGGTGATGTTTGAGGAGTAATTGGAGCTGCAATGGTTGGATGGCACCAATATCTTGGTAAGGGAAGAAGAACTGATGGAAAAACTGATTCTATGAATGGTGCGTATCTAGGACCACGGTATAGCAATTATAAAATAAAGGCATATTTTAATAAAAATGGGGTTACTTACTTAAAATGAGCTTCCGGAAAAAATTGCAGATTTAATTTCTCAAGACAAAGTAATAGGATGGTTTCAGGGAAAGATGGAATTTGGTCCAAGAGCTTTGGGAAATAGAACAATTATTGGTGACGCCAGATCGCCGGAGACTCAAAAAGTAATTAACCTTAAAATAAAATATAGAGAAAGTTTTCGTCCTTTTGTTCCATCTTTAAGAGAAGAGGATATATCTGAGTATTTTGATACAGATCGTCCTAGTCTATATATGCTGTTAGTAGCAATAGTTGCAAAAAAGAAATAACTGCCAATGACGCAAGAACAAGAATCATGTTTTGGTTTAAAAAAATTAAATCTTCCACGATCTGAAATACCCGCTGTGACTAATGTTGATTATTCTGATAGAATTCAGTCTGTAAGCAAAAAAACCAATAAGCGGTATCATGAAATGTTAACTGTTTTCAAAGAAAAATATGGTTGTCCGGTTATTGTAAATACCTCATTTAATGTTCGTGGTGAACCAATAGTATGTACTCCAAGTTATGCTTATAGATGTTTTATGAGGACTGAAATGGATTATCTATTGTTAAATAATTATTTACTAGAAAAAGCGGACCAACAAGCCTTTAAAAATGATTCTGACTGGAAGAGTGAATTTGAATTAGACTGATTATGTTTAAAGAACTAAATAGTATAAAATCAGGCAGAAAAGAATTAAAAAAATTTGGTTTTACAATTGGTTTTATTCTAATGATGGTAGGTGTATTTTTATTTGTTAAAGAAAAAGATTCATTTATTTATTTCTTCTCGATTGGATCAATATTTATTGGTTTAGGTATAATTATTTCTGCAGCCTTAAAAACGATATATAATTTGGATGACTTTTGCAGTTATTATTGGATGGGTAATGACAAGAGTAATCTTAAGTATCGTATTTTATCTAAGCATTTCAACGATTGGAATATTTGCAAGATTAGTTGGAAAAGATTTTTTAAATTTGAAATCAGAAAATAATGAATCTTATTGGAATATTCGAAATAAAGAATATGAATTGAATCAAGGTTATGAGAAACAGTTTTAGTTAAGAGAGGAAAAACTTGTCTAGTTTATCAAGCTTAAAAGAGTTTTGGGATTTTTTATCTGAAAGAAAAAAAGTTTTGGCTTGCACCAATCATAATTTTCCTATTTTTATTTGGATTTTTAATTTTTCTTATGGAAGGCACTGCTGTAGCACCATTTATTTATACGCTGTTTTGTTAAATAAAGCTTATTAATTTTTATGTATTATTTTTGGTTTTTATGAAGAAACGACGACATTCCTTAAAAAAATTAAGTTGAAATTTTTTTGAAAAATTCAACAGATAAAAACTTTGAATAAAACAACTTATATAATATTTTTCTTAAGTCTTTTACTTTCCCAAGATCATTGGGAAACAGCGATTTTTGCTTCAGATGAATGGAAATATATAGTACCTGATGCAGAGCCACAAAGTAATTGGAATGAAATTAGTTTTGATGATGAGGCGTGGGGAAGCTCCCAAGGTGGTTTTGGTTATGGAGATGGAGATGATGGAACTGTTATTGAGCCAACAATTTCAGTTTATTTCAGAAAAAGTTTTAGTGTTTCGGACAAAAGTAAATTATCAAGTGCAATCCTAAGTGCAGATTATGATGATGGTTATGTTGCATATGTAAATGGAATAGAAATTAGTAGGTCGCATAATCTATCTGAGCCAGGAACCTTTGTTTCATTTGATGAAACTACATACTATGATCATGAAGCTTCCTTATATAATGAAGGTATACCTGATAATATTTTTCTGGATTCTTTACTTTTAAACAGTCTGTTAGTTGATGGCGAGAATGTACTTGCCATACAAGTACATAACGTTGGTTTAAATTCTTCAGATATGTCAGGAAATTTTTTTCTTACTTTTGGGATTACAGATGAGTCAGAGTTTTATTCTTCACCACCTTTCTGGTTTCAAGAGCCAATAGTCTTTGATCAATTTAATCTTCCAATTATAATGATTGACACTTATGGTACTGAAATTCCCGATGATCCAAGAATACCTGCATATATGGGAATTGTAAATAATCAATCAGGAATTAATCATATAGATGATCCTTTTAATGATTACGATGGCAGCATTACTATTGAAAGAAGGGGAAATTCTTCTCAGTGGAATGATAAAACTCCATACCGATTTGAAACCGTTGATGATCAAGGTGAAAATAATAATGTTGAGCTTCTAGGAATGCCTCAGGAAAATGATTGGGTTTTATATGCTCCTTGGCAAGATAAAACTATGATCCGGAACGTATTGATCTATAGTCTTTCTAATCAATTAGGAAGATATGCATCTAAAACTAGATTTGTTGAACTTTTTCTTAATAATGAATACAAGGGCGTTTATGTTTTAATGGAAAAAATAAAACGTGATAATGCTAGGGTTCCTATTTCAAAACTAGAGCCTGATGAGATAAGCGGAGACGATGTTACAGGCGGATATATTTTAAAATTTGACTGGTATTATACAGGAGACAATATAGGAGGCTTTGAAAGTGATTATGATGGTATGATTTATAATTACCATTACCCCAAACCCAGTGATATTGTTCAAGAGCAAGAAGCTTATATTCAAGAATTTATTCATAATTTTGAAAATATAATGTTGAGCAATGATTATGCAGATGAATCAAATGGCTACCCTTCTATCATGAATGTTGAATCATTCGTAGATTTTATTTTGCTGCAGGAACTTGCCAAAAATGTTGATGCTTATAGACTTAGTACGTATATATACAAAGACAAAGAGAGTGTTGACAACCGATTAATTGCTGGTCCAATATGGGATTTTAACCACGGTTTTGGAAATTGTGACTATGGTGAAACATGGGAGACAGATAATTGGTTATTAGAGTATAACCCTGAGGGAGGAGATCAAATGGCTTTCTGGTGGGAATTATTATGGCAGGATGAGAATTTCCAATTAAAAGCAGCTCAAAGATATACTGAGTTAAGGTCGACAGTATTTTCTGAGGAGAATATTAACAGTATCGTAGATAGTTCTGTGCTACATCTTGGTGATGCTATTGAAAGAAATTTTTTGAAATGGCCAATTCTTGGTAATTATGTATGGCCAAATTATTATGTGTTTGAGACCTATGAGGAAGAAATAGAATATTTAAAATCGTGGACGCAGGAGCGTTTAAATTGGATGGATAATGAGATTTTGTTACTAAGTACAAAACAAAACTTTAAACTTAATTTAGATTTTAGTTTAGTTCGTACGTACCCAAATCCTTTTAATCCAAAAATAAATTTTAGTTTTGAGGTTCATAAACCAGGAATAGTTGGCCTTAACATATATGATCTATCTGGACGCGAAATAAAAAAAATTACCAAATCTTTTTATCAGCCAGGTGTAGCTCAAATGAGTTGGTTTGCTGAAGATAAGAATGGAAACAATGTAGTAACAGGCACATACATATACGAGCTGATTTTTAATCAAAATATAGAACGTGGGAAAATAGTTTATTTAAAATAATTAAATGAAAAAGATAAAACTATTTTTAAGTGCAAGTATATTTTGTTTTAGTCAGGATCTGTCTCAAAACAATCAAAATTTAAATAATTCTTATACTTTAACTTGTGCCTCGTTTTTCAATTACGGTACTACTGGATATGAAATAGATGGTTTCATTGAATTTAAAATGAAAAACATGTTCTTTATTGAATCATCAATAAATTATGAGATTGGTGAAAGATTGAATTTAAATTTTGGAAATGATCAAATAATAAGTTTTAGCTCTTCTATTGGAGCTATAAAAAATATTACAAAAGGTTCACATGCAGTTGGAGGGTTATCTAATTATACTGAGCTAAATAACAATAATCTAAATGAGTTATTTGTTGGGATGATCTCAAAATATCTAACTGGAATATTATATGTAGGCATTGAAGGAAGTTTAGCGCCTAATTTTTTAGGAATTGTAGATATTAATTCTTTCTTGAAAAATAAAATTCCATTAGATATTTCAATTATGACTACATATTCCATATCTTCTATTGAAGGAAAAGTAAATAAGGGGAATACAAATGAAAAGGGATTAGATACTTTCGTCAGGTTTTCAAAAGATTATCGTTCTGGTATATCCGTTGGGTATAACTTTTCTCATGAAAGATATGAAACTTTTGAATCGCGTATTTTTCAAAAATCAGGAGGACAAACTTTTGAGAAGAACATATCAATTATAGATAGGGGATTTTTTCATACAATCCATTTGGGTTATATGTTTTGAACAAATTTCATTTAAAAAAATAGTTCATTAGATTGTTAAAATTAAAAAAGATGAGTTTTACATCCTTTCAAATAAAAGAAAAAGCAAGAGAGCTAGGGTTTCAGAAAATTGGAATTGCAAAAGCAAAAGAATGTTCAGATGATCAAAATAACCTTAATACTTGGTTAGAGGAAGAAAGAAACGGAACAATGGTATGGATAAATAACAGGAAGGAGGAAAGGGGAAATCTTTTCAATTATTTTCCTGAAGCAAAATCAGTCATTTCCGTAGGTTTAAACTATTATGTTGGTAAAACACAGGAAGACCTTAATGCTGATTATAAATTTTCAAATTATGCATGGGGAGATGACTATCATAAGGTTTTGAAGGAGAAACTATTTAATCTACTAAATTGGATAAAGATTAGTTCGAGTGAAGTGAAGGGTATAGTTTGTGTTGATACTGCTCCAATAATGGAAAAAGTATGGGCAAGAGAAGCAGGTTTAGGATGGATTGGAAAGCATACAAGCCTGATTACAAAGGATTATGGAAGTTGGATTTTTTTGGGTGAATTATTGCTAGATATTGAGCTTGATTATGATCCACCTTTTCATGAGGATTTATGTGGTACTTGTACGGCATGTTTAGATTCATGCCCTACTAAAGCTCTTGAATCCTATAAGATCGATGCGAAAAAATGCATTTCTTACTTAACAATTGAACATAGAGGAGAATTTGAATCTTCCAGTCTTGACTTAGAGGGGTGGATCTATGGTTGCGATATCTGTCAAGAAGTTTGTCCTTGGAACAAAAAATTTGAGCAAACTAGTGATCTATCTGAATTCCAACCCAGAGAAGAAATACTTAGTTACAAAAATAATGATTGGGATAATTTAAGTGTAGAAAATTATACTTCTCTTTTTAAAAAATCTCCTGTTAAAAGAACAAAATATAAAGGATTAAAGAGGAATATAAATAAAAACAGAAAAGATCTATCTAAATGCGAATAATAGGTTTTTATTGTTGGGGAGTGGTTTTAAGAATAGTCCTAAAATTTATCAATTAGTATTTACTATTTTATCTCTAGACAAGGCTGAAGAAAATGTTAAGGGTATTGTTTCAAATATAGAGTAATAAATCATTTAAATCATGATGATATGATTCAAGATATTAACTATTTATCCCTAATAGTTATTGTTCCGTGATGGGCTTTTAGGCTAAATGGAACTGTGCCTCCCGCAATAGTTCTTTTTCCGATTACTTTTTCATGTTCGACTTCTAATTTTAGAATAATTTCTGAATCTATTGATTGCATTGATGTAGTTTGGTAAACAATGTTTTCCATACTCGCTGGTAAATTTTTGGGAACAGAAGTTTTTATATTTCCCATATGGGTTTCCAGATAAATACTGTAATCCTTGAATCGTGAATCATAACTAAGATCAACATCTATATCACCTGATGAGGTAATGGCTTCAACACCACCTACCGCATCATCAATGACGATGTTCCCTTTCTCAGTATTAACTACTAGAGATCCTACAAAATTTTCTATCAAAAAATTTCCCCCAGATGCATATAGATTTCCTTTTCCAAAAATATTTTTGATATTTGTATCCCTTCCAAAACATTTCAAAGTTATTTCACCGTTTAAGTTCTCTCCAATTATTTCTCCTCCAGAAGCACGACATGAAATTGTATTTCCCTCTATATCTTTTAGAGTAATTGAGCCTCCACTACTTTGACAATTTACATTTCCTTTAATAGATACAAGGTTAATATCCCCTCCAATTGTAGATGAGGCAATTGATCCTTGAAAATCTTGTATTGCTATCTCTCCTCCAAAAGAATGTGTTTTTGCATGTCCCTTACTATTTTGAATATTTACAGTTCCTCCATTAGTATGAGAATTTATATCTCCTTCAGAATTTTCGACCAAAATATCCCCGCCTAATGTAGATAAGTTTATTTTTCCTATTATTTTATTTACAGAAAGATCTCCACCGTCAATATTAAAATTTAGATTGATATGTTTTGGAAGGCTTAATTCAATGGATGTTTGCATAAAGTCAGCTTTACTACTACTACTACTATCACCAATGATATTAATCTGGTTTTGATCTTCTAAATGATTTACCGTAATAGTTTCTTTTTTATGAATATTTGGGATATCTTTTTTTTTAATTCCAAAAGTTACCTTTTCTACATTTATGAATGCACCAGATCCTTCATGTCCAGAAACAATTAAATCGCCTGAAGTGTTACTAATAGTCAACGAGTAAGACCCATCATCGGGTAAAGTTTTGAAACGATATGTTTGTTTTATTATAGTGGGACTAGTATCTGCAAAAACCACCATGAATAAACATATAAATAGTTTTATGGAGATATTTATATTTTGTTTCAACATAATTTAAATTCACAAAGGCTGTATAAATAAAAAAAAGCCATCTACTGAAGACTTTCTAGAAAGATATTATGTATTGTTATAATCCAGTTTCTGCAACTGTATGTTTTACAGCTTCAAGAGTCTTTTTAAGTTCGTTTTTTTCATTATCATCTAATGTGAACTCTAGTATTTTCTCAACTCCTCCAGATCCAATTACGGTAGGAACGCCAATAAAATAACCATCTATTCCAAATTCTCCCTCACAAAGAGAAGCACATGGGATAACACGCTTTTTATCTCGAAGAAACGATTCAGCCATCTCGATTGCAGATTGAGCTGGGGCATAAAAAGCGGATCCATTTCCAAATAATTTTACAATTTCTCCTCCGGCTACTCTAGTTCGATCTTCGATTTCTTTTAACCTATCTGGTTTTATTAGATCAGTAACTGGGACACCGCCAACCGTAGCTAATCTCGAAATAGGAACCATTGTATCTCCATGGCCTCCTAAAACCATGCATGTGACATCTTGTACAGAATAACCTGTTTCCATAGCAATAAATGCTCTGAAACGACCGCTGTCTAAAGCGCCAGCCATTCCGACTACCTGGTTTTTTTTGAACCCAGAAACTTTATGA
>CACKSF010000026.1 GCA_902602795.1 uncultured Fidelibacterota bacterium | reverse complement strand
CCAAAAAAATATTCTAATTTAATTTCACCAATCGCGAAAGATAAAGCAGGTGTAGTCTATGGTAGCCATTTTCTTGAAAGGACCCGCCATGTACTATTTTTCTGGCATTATATTGGAAATAAAGCTCTAACGCTGGTTTCAAATTTTTTCTCAGACTTAAATTTAACTGATATGGAAACATGTTATAAAATGTTTAGAAGAAGCACTCTAAAAAAAGTTTGATTTACAATCAAATCGTTTTAGCTTGATCGTAAATTTACTACTAAAGTTGCAAAAGCAAATCTTCGAGTATATAAATTGCTAATCTTATATGTTTGGAGATTTTATAAAGAAGAGTAACGTTGATGAAATGGGGATTTTAGGATCATATAAATAACTAGTCTTTTTTTAATACAATACCCAAACTGTTGTAATTTGAAGCTTATCTTATAAAAGAAACTCTTTATATTAATCAGTTTTTAAGTTAGAGTTTCTCTTCTTTGTTGAACTTATCATTTAACATCTTTAAAAATTCATCTTCAGAAGATCTTGTTTTTAAACGCGCAAATGCATCAAGATATATTTCAACTCTTCGATTATACGCCCTTGCTTGCTTTTTCTTTTGAAAATCATCTATTCCTGACACATTAATTAAAGGTCTAAACTCACCATATCCATTATATGAAAAATATTTCTCTGAAATAGATGAAGCAGCATTCATTATATTTACCACTCTAAGAGACCGTGCCGAAGAAAGCTCCCAATTATTTTTGAAATCAGATTGTGGAGGCAAAATTGCATCATCTGTATGCCCTTCACATCTTATTTCTACATTTAACTCTTCATTCCTCTCTTCTAGGAAATCTACTAGTGCGGAATACTTCTTAGTCTCCTCAATTTTAAATAATTTACAATTTTCAATGATTTTACTAATATCCTGGATTATTGGAATATAGCTTTTGTTTACATTTGCTTTCATAGATTGAAACAAATTCCCTCTTAAAGTAATTTGAATCCCTTTTGTGACCCGCTCTATAGATACATTCTCATTATCGATTTCTTTGTTTAATTGTTCATAAGTTTCTTTTAATAACAAATTAATTTGCTGATCAACAAATTTTTCAGATTCTTTTAAAATAACTAATAAGAGGATAAAAAGAGTTAAAAGTAATGTCATCATATCTGCAAAAGGAATTGCCCATGCCTGAGCTCCTTCATCAGAAGAATCTTGACTTTGTAATGAGTTTAGATCTTGCACTTAAGAATTAGAAACTAAATATTACTTTTCGCCGTCATCAATTTTCATCTGCTTATCTGCAATTGGAACAAATGTCATCAGCCTTTCTTTAACAATAATTGGATGCTCTCTAGAATGAATAGACATAATACCCTCCATAACAACAGTCCTATGTCGCACTTCAATACTAGATAAAGTTTCAAGCTTCCCTGCAATAGGCCCAAAGACAAAATTTGCCAATAAAACACCATATAAAGTTGTTATCAACGCAGTTCCCATTCCACCCAAAAGGTCTGTCATCGTTTCAGAGAGCTCTTTTCCCTCAAGCTCAAATCCGTTCATCATTACTATAAGACCCATTACAGTTCCCATCATTCCAAATGAGGGAGCATATTTTTCACCTTTTTTAAAAAAATCCGCGCCATTTTTATGTCGATTAGCCATATTAGCCATTTCAGTAAACATATATATTTTTAACTTTTTAGGGTCCCTTTCTGTTATCATTAAATCTAGCCAATCCCTCATGTAGCCATCGGGAAGAGATTGCACTTCTTTATCAAGTGAAAAAGTCCCACTTTTTCTAGCTTTCGCAGCGTAATCACATATTTGATCAATTATACCCATGTATGACCAATTTTCTGTTTTCCAGATATTGGAAAGTATTTTAGGGACATTTGAAATTCTGTCTAAGGGTAAACTAATAATTAAGGCAGTCAAGGTTCCAAAAATTACAATAACAAGAGAGGGGACATTTAAATATTGATGGACCCAAAACCCTAACGTGTCTTTGTATTTTCCATTACCCTTAAAATCATGCAAATGGTAAAATGGTAAGTTATCGCCATCTTTTAAACCCCAGTCTGTCATACTAGTAAAGAATCCCCAATTTAGAGAAACGATAGCAAAAGCAAATACTATAATAGCAATTCCACATCCAAGAGGACTACCTGGATCAAATTTAATTTGGTTTTCTTTTTCTTCTAACATTTAATTTTTTAAATATATTTTGGTATATTTTAAAAACTTATAGTATAATTCGATTATTTGATTAATTATTAACAGGGGTAAGATCTTGATTTAATATAATGAAAATATAATGTTTTTTTTAGAAAAATAATTTATTTTTCTAATCACGTTCTTTTTCTTGCAACAGTAGGTGGGTAGATTTCAATATATTTTTTGGTGCTTGAATTGTTTTGAGAAATTTCAACGTAATAGAGTTGCCACACAAAATTTAAAAGATGGAATCAATTTTAATTAGCACAAGTAGATTTGGAACTGCTATCCCAGATTATTTTAAATTTCTTGGAGAAGAGTTTTATAAAAATAATTTTTCAGTTATTTTTGTTTTTGACGGGAAAGTTGATAATGTACTACCCTACAAAAACAACATAAAATATTTTACATATCCAAACAAAAGGCCAACTAAAATAAATGATTTTATATTTATTTGTAAAATTATAAAAAAAGAAAATCCCGTTTTATGTATATCTAATTTTGGATCCACAAATATTTTAACCATTGCAAGTTGTATATTTAGAGTACCTCACAGAATCAATTATGTTCATACCTCACCTCACCAACTTAAGATGGATGCAAGAAGAAGTTCTATTCATGATTGGGTTTTAAGACAAAGAAAAACATTAATTCTAAAAGGAAATACTCACATAATAACAAATTCTGCTATGATGTCAGATTTAATTACTCAATCCTTTAAAATCAAAAAAAATAAAATATCAGTCCTACCTTACTTATTAGAAAAATCAAAAAATAATTGTAAGCCCTTTAACAAGCGCGAATTTAGTATATGTATTGTTGGAAGATTATCTTTGTCAAAAGGGCATAGAGACTTGCTCCTTGCATTCAATGAATGCATAAAAATAAATCCAAAACTAAATCTCTTAATTGTCGGAGATGGACCTGAAAAAAACATCTTGCAAAAACTTGCCAAATCATTAAATCAAAAGAACCGTGTTACTTTTTTAGGAAACATCCCAAATAAAGATATTGGAACAATATTTTCGAAATGTTTTTTAAGTATATCCGCAAGTAAATCAGAAGCTTTTGGTATTGTAAACATTGAATCTTTAAGAGAGGGTACTCCTATTATATGCACAAATACTGAAGGGTCAAAAGATATTATAGTTGACGGAAAGAACGGGTTTAATTTTGATTTAACTAAAAAAAATGATCTAGCAAAAAAAATCAATTTAGTACTAAAAGATTGGAAAAAATATTCTGAAGGTGCGCTGCAAATATTTGAAAAAAAATACGCGAGGCATAACATATCTTTTCATTATCAAACTATAATTAATAAATTTCAAAAAAGGAATATATAATTCCATAAGTCTAAAAAATTTTAATAAAGAAATTAAAATTATAAGTCATTTTAAAGATTGAAAACCCTTAAAATCCTATTAATTACTTCTAGATATTTGTTTTTAAAAAATGGCTTGTAATTAAACTTATAATTTGAGACCTCTTCTCCCCCAAAAGAAACCTTACCAGATACTACATCTTTAGGCTTTTTTCTTTTTCGTTTTTCAATAACTAAAACACTATCGTAATAATGTATACCATGAACTGATTTTGTAAAATTATTTGTTTTATATTTACGTTGTTCTGAATGGAATGCATTTAACATATCAATAAAATTTTTTGAATATTCGATGAAAGTTCCCCTTCTCTTACAGCCTCCTCCAAAAACTAGCCAATAACTTGAATGAGTATCCTCGCATAAGTAAACACCATTTTTTTTAACATAACCAAATAACTCTTCAAACAAAATTATCTGTTGATTCATATAATGACCCCCATCATCAATAAGAATATCAATAGGAGGAATGTTATCTTTAACATAGTTTAGAAATTCTCTATCGGATTGAGAACCAATAAATATTTTGGTATTTTCATTTTCAAATTCTTTACATCTAGGATCTATATCTATCCCAAAAAATTTGGACCCTTTACCAAAATAATCAGACCACATTTGGAGACTACCCCCTCTAGAAACACCAACTTCTAATAGAACAATATCTTTATTTTTATGTTTTCTAAAATGACGATCATATATTTCGAAATAATGATCCCATTTATGGATTAAGTTTTTTTCGTTATTATAAAAATATTTCTCAATTTGAGAAACTTTGTCAGACATGTTAAAGCACCTTTATTTTTGAATCTTATTTTTCACGGAAAAAACTGAAATTTTCTTTAGAAGTTGATTAAAATTAATGACAATTTTCATTAGTTATAACGTAAACAATCTAATTAGTAAAAACTTATCTAAACATAATATCAAAATAAAGAAATTCAATAATAGTTTTATCAACTTTTAAAAAGCTTAAATCCGCTATACTACAAACAAAAAATATATTTTATGATAATTGATTGCTTCCCGTTTTTTAATGAATTAGATCTATTAGACATTAGATTAAAACTACTTGACAATATAGTTGATAAAGTAGTCTTAGTAGAATCAACCAGAACATTTACTTTATCCAAAAAAACATTGTTTTATAATGAAAACAAAAGTAGATATAAAAAATATAAAGATAAAATAATACATGTTATTGTTGATGATTCGCCTGCTTTATTTAACAAATTTTTCATTCATCGGCCCAAGAATATTTTTTGGCTATTAAAAAACAAGAAATCAATACTACTTAATGCACATGATATTGACTTCTATCAAAAAAACCAGGTGTACAAAGGTCTAAAAAATTGTGATGAAAACGATATTTTAATTCTATCCGATTTAGATGAAATACCAAACCCTTCAATATTTGAAAATTTAGAAACTTTTAAAAAAGGGAACATTGCCTTAGAATTAGATCTTTATTGTTATTTTTTAAATGGAAAAGTTTTTGATACAAAGAATAAAAAAAATATAAAATGGATTGGACCATCAATTACCCAATTTAAAAATTTTCGCTCTTTTCATGATGAAAGATCTAGAGCAAGAAATTCATTTAGAAAGGATAACATCTTTAAAAAAATTCAAAATGCTGGATGGCACTTTACATACCTAGGAGGTTTAAAAAGTTTAAGTTTTAAAATAAAATCTACAGCTCACACTGAATTAAATACTCGCACAATAAATAAAAAGGCAAATTTAGAAAAAATAATTAACAGTGGTGTTTTTGTTGGAAATAGCAATTGGAAAGCTATATATAATCCATTAGAATCTATTTTCCCTGAACATTTATGTAGCATTTTTTTTGAATACCCAAATTTAATCAAAGATCTATAAAAATACGATTTTTAAATAAGATAAACTATTATTAAAGGAAACCAGATATTTTTATTAATGCCTCTACATTTGTAGATTATATCAGTGGAAACCAATACCAAATGAAAAATATTCTAATTTTTTTTTACTTGATTATCTCATTTTCATATGGAGACGATACTTCAAAGGTTGTAAAAACACATAATAATGGAAAAATTAGTATGATATCTTATTACCAAGATACAGAAAAGGGGCTTGAATTAATTAAACAAGAAACCTTTCATTTTAGTGGACCTAAATCTATGGTTGGAAATTTTAAAGATGGCATTAGAAACGGGGATTGGATTTACTGGCATGAAAATGGGATGAAAAGGCTAGAAGGAAGCTATTTAAATGGTTTTAAAAATGGATTATGGACAAGATATTATGGTAATGGTGTGATTGCCACACAACATACATATGATAATTCCGCTCCCAATGGAAAAATCACAGAATGGCATATTGATAAAGAATGTTGGGATAAAAAAGGAATGCAATGCGAATGCGGTCCAAGTTGGTGGGATGATTGCGAAGAACATCAATAATATAAATTTAATTAAATGTTAAGCTTTTTGTATTAGGATTACTCATTGGAAGCGTTATACAAAAATTTTTTTAGAAAAAAAGACAATGCCAACCCTGTACTCAAAGCATTAGAAGAAATCCCGATTTTTGAAAATTTACTAAAAAAAGAACTAAGAAAGATTGTTCAACTCACACATGAAAGAAAATATAAATCAAATGAATATGTTTTTAAAAAACATGCTCCAGCTGAAGGAATGTATGTTATTCTTGATGGTAAAATTGAAATTAGAGACCCAAAATCAAGAAATATTTTTGCAAATTTAAATTCTGGGGATTTTTTTGGTGAATTAGCTTTACTTGATGAAAAACCAAGATCTGCTTCAGCAGTTTGCAGTGAGCCTTCAAGGCTAATCGGATTTTTTAGAACAGACCTTCTGACTCTTATAAAAAGGTACCCTGAGTTGGGGAATAAAATTCTACTTAATCTTTCAAGAGTTTTAGGAGAAAGATTGCGAGAAACAAATAAAAACATTATTGAACTGAACTAATTTTGGATCCACTCCAAAAAATTTATAGAATTCTATTATTAATCATTATTTCCTTTGTTGGGTGGATTACGATTCCTTTCTTTTCACCGTTAATACTAATATTAATATTCTCTTTTTTATTAACTTCAATTTTCTTGCAATCTGTAGATTACATCGAGGGATATCTAAAGTCTAGAGTTATTGGAGTAATAACAGTTTTGGGCACATCCATTACAGTTAGTATTTTATTCATTGGAAGTTTTTTTACAAGTTTTGGTATACAAATCAAAACATTTTCTAATAAGATTCAAAAAGATAATTTTACTGTGGCGGTTGAAAATCTCTCAAGTAAAATAACATCACTGCTCCCTGAATTTTTCAATAATTTAATACCCGAAAGTGATAAAATAATCTTAATGACTAAAAACTTCATGGTAAATATTTTCCAAAACGTTTTGGCATTGCTTGGATCCGCTGGAAATTTTGTATTTATTATTTTTATGGTTTTAATTTTTACAATCATTTTACTCATTGAATATCATGACTTTAAAAGATCATTAGTTCGATTTATCCCAAATAAATATCTAGAAATTGGTCTTCGTACCATTTATAATATTGAACAACAAATATCAAAATATTTAAGAGGACAAATTCTTGCTGCAAGTAGCGTTGCCATATTATCTATTATAGGTTTATTTATTTTAAATAAAATTGGTGCAAACATTACTCTAGTAATTTTTATTGGAATTATTGCAGGTTTGGCAAATCTAATTCCAATGGTTGGACCTTTTATAGGAATGATTCCTGCAATATTAATTGCTTTAATGAACAATATTGGAAATGAATCTGCCCTTACACATTATATTTTTAATGTAATTCCATCACCATTTTTTATTTTTGATATAATATTAATGTTTATTATCGTTCAGCAAATAGATAATAACTTCATAACACCCCTGGTTATAGGAGAAAGTGTCGGACTACATCCAATGGTAGTTATGATTGTTTTAATTATTGGAGGAACATTAATTGGACCACTTGGGATGCTCTTTGCAATACCTGCGGCTGGTGTATTAAAGGTTTTATTGCGTGAAATAATTTTTATATCAAAAAACTCCCACCTTCTATAAGCCATTAATTTTTTATATTAGCAATATCTAATAAAAAAGCATATTCTAAAGCAACTTCTTTATATTTCCTAAACCTGCCAGACTTTCCTCCATGTCCAGCATCCATTTCCATATGCAAAAACAACTTATTTTCTCCTTGCCAATATTCTCTAAGCTTAGCTACCCATTTAAGTGGCTCGAAATACTGTACTTGAGAATCAAAGAATCCGGATGTAACTAAAAGGTTAGGATATTTTTTCTCCTCAACTTGATCATATGGTGAATAAGATAACATATAATTATAATAATCATTTTCTCTAGGGTCTCCCCACTCATCCCATTCATTAGATGTCAAAGGTATCGAAGGATCCAACATAGTTGTAACTACATCTACAAATGGTACTGCAGCAATTGCTCCTTTCCATAAATTAGGCTCCATATTAATAACCGCTCCTATCAATAACCCTCCAGCACTACCTCCAGAACAAAATAATTTACTCTGATCAGTATATTCTGAAGAAACTAAAAATTTCCCTGCATCAATAAAATCGTTAAACGTATTCTTTTTCTTAAATAGTTTTCCATCTTCATAAGACTGCCTCCCATAAATCTGGCTACCACGAACATGTGCAATAGCAAAAATAAATCCCCTATCCAAAAGACTTAACCTAGCTGAATTAAAATAAGGATCTATAGTAGAACCATATGATCCGTATCCGTAAAGCAAAAGATTTTGGGGATTGTCATTCTTATAATTTTTATTATATACTATTGAAACTGGTATCTTTTTCCCATCTCTTGATTTTGCATATAATCTTTCAGAAAAATAGTTTTTTTGATTATAGCCTCCTAAAATTTTATCTTGTTTCAATAGAGTCTTTTTTCCTGTCTCCATATTATAGTCATATGTAGACCATGGAGTAACTAAAGAGCTATAACTGTACCGTAGAACACTTGTATTAAATTCCTTGTTTATTGAAAAAAATGCAGCGTAGGTATTTTCCCCAAAGTCTAAAATATCATTTTTCTTGTTCGTTTGGTTAATTATTCTTATTCCTCTTAGACCATTTTTTCTATGATTAAGAACCAAATAGTTCTCAAAAATTTCCATATCCAATAAATGAACATTTTGGTTATGAGAAATAATTTCTTTCCAATTAGAAATATCCGTTGCATCATCTGGTGTTTCCATCAGCCGGTTATTTTCAGCATTATAATTCGTCATGATATAAAACTTATCAGAATAGTGCGCTATATCATATTCGTGCTTCTCCCCTCTAGGAGTAAAAGAGATAAAATTTCCATTTGGATTATTCGTATTAAGAATATGGTAATCACTTACCAATGTGCTACTATTCCAAATAATAATAAATTTTCCTGATTTTGATCTATATACTCCAGTGTAAAATTCATTATCTGTTTCCTTGTAAACTAAAACATCCTTTTTGTAACTAGTATTTAAATTATGTCGAAATATTTTTTCAGATAGTAACGTTACTTTATTTTTTGATGTGTAAAAAACAGTTTTATTATCATTTGCCCAAGCAACAGAACCTGAGGTGTTAGGAATAAAATGCTCTAAAATTTCTCCCGTAACTAAATTTTTAAAATAAATAGTGTAAAATCGCCTGCTAAGAGTATCCAGTCCGTAGGCCAACCATTCATTATTGGGACTAACAGACCTACTACCAACTGAAAAATAATCATAGCCTTTAGATAATTCATTCCCATCTAAAATAATTTGTTCAATAGCATCAAGAGATCCTTTTTTCCTACAATAAATAGCATATTCTTTTCCCTCTTCATAGCGAGAGTAATAAAAGTATCCATTTTCTAAATAGGGTACGGTTTCATCATCTTTAGGTATTCTCTCCACTATTTCATCAAACAACGTTTTTTGCAACGAATTTGTGTGAGAAAGACTCTTTTGAGTATAGTTATTTTCCTGATCAATATAATTAATCACTTCTTTTGTTTGTTCGTCGGGGATTTTAGATTTTTTTTGTTCGTCTGTTAACCGCATCCAATAATAATCATCAACTCTTTTATGTCCATGAGTTATTATTTCATAAGGCTTTTTCTTGGGAACTGGCTTAACTACTATCTCACTGCACGAATTCATAACTAAAACTCCTATCAATACAAAAAACTTCATCAAATTACCTCAAATGTGTTGAAATTAAATTTACAAAATATTGAAGAATAACTATATAAACTAATTCATTTTTATAAGTCCTAATATATAAACACTTAAATAGTTTCAATTACCTCTTGCTTTAGGTAAAGGATATAATATAAAATTATCTGGGTCTTATGAGACCTATATATGCGGAGATCTCATTGAATTATACATTCATAAAATGTTTATGGATGCAGTTTATATGTTTCATAGTGATAAGGGAAATCACTTGAAGCACAATATACTGCAGTTATATATAGTTATTATTATTTTTAGCTATGGAGAATCTATGTTTAGTCAGGATTCAAAAACACGAATTGAAAAAGTTAAAAAATGGACGAAAAGAACGGTATTTAAAAAATTAAACTTTTTACCTTATGTTGAATACAAACCCTCATTTATACTCTCGGAAAATGGGAAAATATTAATGAACGATGTAAATATTTATGAAAAAATCACTGATGATCATGTTCAGTTTGAAAACAAAGTTAATGAAGAGTTAAAAGAAGAAAGAGGTAAACGTATTGATGAAATTTATGATATAATAATTCGAAAAAGACGTTTTTCAAGAAAAAGAAAAAGAAAAGACCCTATCGAAGAGAAAATCTCTGACATAAATTATATTAGAGGACTGACACAACGGTATGAGTCTTGGTCACCTAAATGGGAGGAAAAGGTTGATCTAGCAAAAGAAGATCTTACTATGGATGAAATTGATCTTGTACAATATGAATTGAGAAGAATTTCGAAAAAACATAGGCATCATATCTTTAAGCAAAAAATATAAAGGTAATAGATTTAAAAAGAATCTAATTTGACTTTTATAGATTTAATACTATAAAATTGCTCAGTGGAATTTCATATTAACTTTAAACTAAAGGAGGTGATCAGTTGTCTTATTCAAGTAGTTTGCTGACCTCCAAATTATCAGCAAAATAAATCCACATTGCTGGCGTTGCGAGGTCAGCTACAAAAATAAAAAACGCGCCAAGGGCGCGTTTTTTATTTCCTAAAACCTACTAACAGCAATTAAAAAATAAATAGAAGAACTAATTACTCCAATATAACCTGGAATTACTAACCCTCTTTCAAAACAAGGCCTAGATGCTATAATCGGTAAAAAAATAAATAAAATTCCCGGAGCATATTGAAATAAAACAGAATATGATGAAATAATTTTATTTACTGGATAAGAACAATATTGAAATATTAATAAAATTATTAATGGTACTAATAACCATCCAAAGAAGTTTAAAATTGGAATTCCATAATAAATACCTGGCAATTCCCAATTCCATCTCTTTTCATCTACTGCTAGTGGATCAAGGACCAGATCTAGAAGCATTACAAAAATGGCAGTCAAAATAATAAAAAGATAATTTATGGAATTTTCAAATGGGAATCTGGTATTTGTAACATAATTACAAAAATTTATAGACATGTAAATTATGCCAAACCAAGCAATTGGGATTAGAACAGGTATACCATATAATTTAAATCCTGGAGTATTATCGTTATTGTAATGATACTTTCCCCCAAAAACATATCCTGTTTTTGAGCCAATTATTTCAAGGAGTAAACTAACAATAATGGTAATAATTAAAAAAATAGCAATATTAAAAAAACCCCATATTAAAGCCCCATGAACAATAAAAAAAAGCGCACCTAAAAGGACCTGTATAATCCTCAATTTTTCAGCAGTGTTATAATTCCTATCAGTTGTAAGACTTGAGGTCGTCTTCACAAACCAACCAATCCTTCCAGTTCTAACAAATCTATACAAGAATGGAATACTAATTATTAAAATAAAAAAAATAAATAATAAAACTTTTTCCAAGTTTTTTTAAAATGTTATTCGCTTTTCATACATACTATGATAACCAGCCAAACACTTCTCGTATAATGGAATCAGCTTTTTATCAATAATTATATCTTTTTTTTGAAAAGGTTGAAACCCAGAAGAATTTTCTACACTCCGGTACCAGTACTTGGCCCAAATACCGTCGGATTTTCTTTTTCCTTTAGGCCATTTTAACATATTTTGACTAAAACTTATTCCAACGGAAATACAAATTTTTTTTAAAGCCTGTTCTGGTTTTTCTAATATATCAGCGGCATCAAAAATTGGTGGAGTTATCCCTTCTTCTTCTAAAATTTGTATAAGATCTAATTGTTGGGAATAACCTAACAATTTTTCATCTGATAAAGAATGCTGTTTATTATAACTTGGAATTACATATTTAGGATTACGGATTAGGATACAATTATGAAACTTTTTTATCCAATTAATATCATACCCTTCAAGATTATGCTGAGCCATATGCTTTTGATACCAAATGGATTTATTTTGTGGGATTGGTCCTATAATCTTTTTAACTATACTGTCCCAGTCAGAATCTAGTGTTGAAATTATCTCATCTTTACCAGGGTGATTTAGATTGGTTTGTTTCAAAAAATGTGCATAAAAAGGCTCATCAATAACAGTAGTATCCGTCCGGTTTTCAAACGATCGCATCAAAGCCGTAGAAAGATTACGTGGGCCAGACCACATAGCTATGTAAGTCTTATTCATTTTGTTTTGCTACGTTTTCTAAGTCTAAGCTATACCAATCTTGGAGGTTCTTTGTTATTTTTCCACGTATTCCTCCCCCAATAATTATCTTATCTACCGAAATAACTGGGATTACACCCGAAAAAGTGCCTGTAACAAATATTTCATCTGAACTATGAACGTCCCTTAATGAAAAATTTCTTTCAAACACTGGAATGTTATACTGCCTACACAACCTTATCACAGATTTTCGGGTAACACCGTTCAGACAATATTGACCAGTTGAAGTCCATACTTCATTATTCTTTACAATAAAAAAATTTGTTGAGTTACATGTAGAAACAAATCCATGCGGGTCTAGCATCAAACCTTCATCAACTCCAAGCATGTTTGCTTCAATACACGCAGCGATACAATTATGTTTGCTTAGAGAATTAACCTTTGGATCCTGAGTTCTATCGTCCCGAATAGTCCTTACTGTCCCAATTGTAATACCATTTTTTTTCACATCTTCACTAGCTTTTTTGTATTCAGGTATAATAACAATTGTTGGTGGGCTAATGGTTACTTTGGGATTTTGATAAGGCGTTTTTTTTATTCCTCTAGAAACGATTAAGCGTATATGTACATCTGATTCCATATTGTTTTTTTTAATTGTTTCTAAGATTGCTAACCTTACTTCTTTTTTTGATAAAGGTATATCCATAGAAATACTTTTTGCACCATAATAGAGTCTATTCAGATGATCCTCAATATGAATTAATGAATTATTATATAGCCTTATCCCTTCCCATACACCATCTCCTAATAAGAAGCCGCTATCCATAACTGAAATATTTGCTTTTGCTCTATGATAGAATTTCCCATTTATATATACTTGAATATTGCTGTTCCTTTGATCATCTATATAATCATGAGTTGATGGCATTATTTTTTCTCCATTTTCTGTCGTAATATTTCAAAAGCTATTACAGAAGCTGCAGCACTAACATTTAAAGAATTTGTGATACCTTGCATAGGTATTGTTGCAATAAAATCACAAGTTTCCAATACTTTTCTTCGAACACCACTCCCCTCACTACCGATAACGATTACTGTTTTACCAGAATAATCAATTGAATGCCAAGCACTAGCATTAACGCTATTTTCTAAACCAACAACCCAAAAATTGTTCTTTTTTAATTTTTTTAGTTCATTCCTTATATTTGTCACTTCATAAAATTTCATATTGACAAATGCACCCTGACTTATTTGTAAAACTGTCTCTGTTAACGATACTGAATGATGTTTTGAATATACAATTCCCTTTATTCCTGCACACTCAACTGTTCTGATTATTTGCCCAAAATTTTGAGGATCTTCTACTTGATCTAATACCAGTAAACACGAACCCTCTTCATTTGGATAGTCTGTATTTTCATCAAAAATTAAATCTCCAGAGAAAGTTATTGCTACACCTTGCGTCTTAAATCTGAATGCCAATTTTTTATCACTGACTTTCCTTACGAGATTGGGTTTTACTGTCTTCAAAATCTCACTTAAATTTTGATTTTTTTCTGCTTGACTATTTTTTATTATTAATACTTTTTCAATTTGAAACCTTTTAGACTTAATAATGGAAATTGTACTGTTTATTCCTACACATGTGAAAGTTTGTCTATTTGATTTTCGCATAAAATTATTGAATTAAGATTACATTTATTTATTGTAGTTGATCACTTATTTTTGAGGATTCTACATTAATTTTACAAATTAATATAAGCGAAAATAAGGATGGGTTTGACAAAATATTTTTAATGTGTTCAAACAACCTCGATGGAAACTAAAATAATACTCTTGGTTGGATCATTAAATCCTGGTGATGTCCGAACATATATCTTAAATATACCTCATTCTGAAAAGATTTATAATATAATAAGAAAAGTATGGCTTCTGTATCAAAAAAAGGATTTTTATATACTAAATTTCCTAAAAAATGTTAACCATCATTCCAGATTCAAGATACATTTTATCAAAAAATTTATCAAAAATTAAAGATTGCCTTAATTCTAATTTAATAATCAAGAAACATCTCAAAACCTTAATAATATTTACAATACATTATTAAAAAAATAATTATTAAGAGCCAAAGTTATTTTTGGGGTAATGATTAGTAAATTTGGCTAATCTTTCATTATTATTACACACATAATAATTAATCATCTATATATAATATGGTAAGTAAATTTACATATATGGAACTTGATGAAAAAAATTTTAAAATATATTCTAATTAACTGTAATCTGATCTCACCAAAAACGATTTCTAGAATGCGTAAACATTTGGTTCAGATGATATTAGATGGTTGGAAAATATTGGATACTCTTTTTTTTATAAAGGTCCATAAATCACCTTTAGATTGTACACGATGGATTAAAGAAGGATTAAACTTTCTTTTACAACAAGTTGGTTTTGAAAAAAATATTATAGTTGAGCAATGGGGTAATAAATCTGCGGTTAAAGCAAATTTTAAATAATGGGTATAAAGTATAATACATTCAAGCACTTTCTTAAGAATGAGGAAGCATTCCCTGTAGCAGTTTGGGCATTTGCGCAGAAACCTAGATAAAATAATAGACTTAATTATTTACTAAGAAAACATATAAGAAATTTTACATTTACATTAATTTATGAAGAAGACATACATAAGCTTAGATCGTAGCACTAAGCAAACATGTAATGTTTTTTACCCAGAAAGTATTACAGATTTAAAAAAATTAAGAAGGGGAAATAATTATATAGTTCAGGGTTCAGGAGTCTCTTACACTGCCGCAAGCTTTGATTCAAACAGTATTGTAATTAAAATGGACAATTTTAACCAAATAAAAAAAATGGACCAAAAAAATAGTCAAATAGTTGTTGAATCAGGTGTGAAACTATTTGAATTATATAACTACCTCATAGTGAAAGGTTTTATAATCACATCTATTCCAGGGTACTATGATATTTCTATTGGTGGCATAATTGCCGCTAACACACATGGCAAAGATCATTATATGAATGGATGCTTTTATAATTCGGTAGAATCCTTAGAAATTTTTCATCCAATACATGGTCAATTGATTTGTTCGAGAGATAGTAATAGACATATTTTTGATTTGACAATAGGAGGATTTGGTTTAACTGGAGTCATACTAAATGCAGTCCTACGAATAAAATCAATTTCTAAAAACAGAACAAAAAAACTATCAATTTATCGTTCTGAAATGAAACAAATAATTTCCTCAATGTATAATTTAAAAGATAAAACTGAATCTTTAATAAGTTGGCATAATCTTAGTAGTTCAAGCAAAAAGTTCGGCGAAGGGATTTTAATGTATTCCAAACTATCGAAAGGAGAAGAAGGTCTTCCAATTGATAAAATAAATATAATAAATCATAATAAACGCATACACAATATAAGCTTTTTTAATAGATTAACAATTCCATGGATAAATAAATTATTTTTACTTAATTCTATTTATAATCCTTTCAACAAAGTAACTCCCCACTTCCAAATAATTTTCCCTTGGCACAATAAGTTATTTTACTTTTTTGGGTATGGAGAAAGAGGTTTTATAGAATCGCAAGTACTAATTCCTAAAAAGAATATTAAACCATACTTTGATGAATTTCAATATTTGTGGAAAAAATATTATACCCCTATACTTATAACATCTTGTAAAATTTTTAGAGGACAAAAAAAATATCTTAATTTTGATGGAGACGGTCTAAATTTCTCAATAGATGTTATAAAAGATAGAACTGGCCTTAGCTTTCTTAAGCATCTAGATAAAATAAATATAAAATACGGATGTATATCAAATATTATGAAGGATTCTAGATTGCAATACGGAACAATTATAAAGCAATATAAAAACAGCTATTTAGAATTTAAAAAAAATATTCTAGAATATGATCCAAATCTTATTTTTAGATCGCATTTAACAAGTAGAATTGGCATGTTAAAATAGTTTTTTGCATTAAAAACAATATGAAATGAATAAATTTTACAAAATATCAGATATAGATAGACTCACCGTATCGGAAATAAAACAATTATATAAAAATTATATTAATCCTGAACAAGTTAATATCTATAACGCTTTCGATTACAATGATGATATTTTTGAAAAAGCTGAAGGTGTTTATATCTTTACTAAGGATGG
The DNA here is from genome assembly GCA_902602795.1 of uncultured Fidelibacterota bacterium. Lineage (GTDB taxonomy): Bacteria > Fidelibacterota > Marinisomatia > Marinisomatales > UBA1611. The sequence continues at coordinate 1,240 of CACKSF010000026.1, read as the reverse complement.
GAAAAAGATTCTAGACCTCACAGGAGGCTTAGGCGTATTAAACCATGGCCACAATCACAAAAACATAATAAAAGAAAGGATTGAATTTCAAAAAAAAAATAAAATAGAAATTAATAAACTTAACTTATCTCCTTATGTAGCAGCATTAGGACATAATATATCAATGGTTCTAAACCATAAATTAAAAAAATCCTATTTTGTTAATTCCGGTGCAGAAGCGAATGAAGGAGCTATTAAAATGGCTTATGCCTCTTATAAAAATAAAAGGGATTATATATTATCTGCAGGTAATTCATTTCATGGGAAATTGATCGCGACTGGTACAATAACTGGTTCTTTAAAACACCTAGATTTTCCAAAAATGAAAAATGTAAAATTTTTCGAATATAATAATTTTGAATCTCTTGTTAAAACCATAGATAATGTTAAAGTGCAAAATAATAAGTGTAATGTTTATGCTATTATTATTGAGCCATTCATTGCACAATGTTTAGTCGGATATGATGAGCACTTTATTAAAAAAACTAGAAAGCTCTGCGATGATAAAAACATTACTCTAATTTTTGACGAAGTATATTGTGGTTGGGGTAAAACTGGACATGTATTTTCTTTTCAAAGATTTAAATATTATCCAGATATTTTAACTTTTTCAAAGTCCTTTGGAGGTGGGAAATCTTCAATTTCTGGATACATCGCGAAAGATCATGTTTTTAAAAAAGCATATGGGAATAAGCAATCTGCTTTGCTCCACACTTCGACATATAATGGATTTGCTGAGGAATGTGTAACTGCCATAGAAGCTATTAATATACTAGTGGATAATGATTACCCGCAAAAAGCTAATCAAATAGGCTCAATATTATTAGAGTCGCTTAATTTCCTTAAATCAAAACACTCTAATTCTATTAAAGATATAAAAGGTCTAGGCGCCCTATACGGAATTTCTTTTTACTCACCTTTGGATATATTTACTAGAGTTTTAAAAAATATTCCTGCTACATTCATTCAAGATAAAAAAGAATTCATTGAAAAAATAACAATTGGTTCGGTAATTAATCATCTGTACTCAAATTATAATATTCTAACTACGGTGACTTTAAATCCAGGAAATCCATTTTTGAGTGTTAGTCCTTCATTAATTATAGATAATGAAGATATCGAATATTTTATTGATTCTTTAGATAAAACTTTACAGATAGGTTTAAATAAATTAGTCTTTAATTTTGTAAAAACTAATCTA
>CACKSF010000025.1 GCA_902602795.1 uncultured Fidelibacterota bacterium | reverse complement strand
AGAAGTTTATTTGTATATTGAATTGTTTCCGGTTGAGTTAGTTTTAAATATTCTACATTAAAGGCTTCGCTCTTATCAATTCCTCTTGTGTCTGTTTTTTCTTGAAACGAACTTATAACTTTCTCTGCATCACTTTTTTCGAAATCTCCATAAACCATAGCTTCCAAATATGTGTTAGCATACAAAGACTTACTAAAATTTTTAATGTCTGCTAAGGTCGCAGCATCGGCAACCGGAAGTGATTCTTCCCAGGAAAATTTAACATTCATAAAAAGTTCCATCCCAACTTCTCTAGTTTGTTGATACGCATCAGAAAGGGAGAAGTTTTTATAATCCCTCACGGTTTTATCTTTTATCGCAGAAAACTGAGACTCTGAAATCGAAAAATCTACCATATGTTTTAAGATAAGATCATATAAAACCATTGCAGATTCTTTGTACCCATTCACATCTAAATAAATACCCTCGTACCCTTCTTTCACCGAAAAGTTTAACCCGGCCTGTTTTGCAGGGTAACTTATCTCATTAAGCGACTCGTTAACACACTTTGCATAAATTTTAGAATACACTCTGTGGGTTAGGTTCATTTTCTCTTTTGGAAACATTATCTTTAAACCGACGACTCCTTTCGGCCTCAGGAATTCATGGTCTTGACCAAAATACAATTTAACTCCTCTTTCATCTTTTAAAACTTCAGGATATACCTTTTCTTTAAAATCTCTGTTTGGAATAGAAGCTTCCTTGGGTATAAAAGGGTTAGGTTCTGGAATCAAAAACCCTTCATGGATTTTTGTGTTTGTTAGCTCTTTATAAAAACTGTCATCCTCTGTATACGAATAAGGAGCTTCGTAGAAGTGTTCTTTTTTGTCAGTTTCAACACCTTTTGCTATTAACATAGCCAACATGTTATCTGGCCTGATATGTTTGAGAATAAGATTATATGTATCCGATGAAAAATCAGAATATAAATAATTCACCCTGCCAACATCTTCCAAGGGATACATCATAGCTTCGTTCGCAAGTTGGGTAGCTCTCCACATACCCTCCCCTTTACTAGCATATATTTCATTAAGGGAAGCCATAGATTTCAACTCATTAAAAACATGTTTTTGATGACCTTTTTCTTTCATTAAGGCGATATAGTCCATGGTTGTTTTAATAACATCTCTATAGTTTTTCAAACCTTCTTCTGTCAATCCAATTCGGACAGAAGCATTACCATAATCACTAGTTTCAGAACCTGCCCCTGCAGAAAGAGATAAAGCCCAACCTTTTTGTTTCAAGAAAGAAAGTAAGCTACCCCGACCTTCATATCCCAATATAAAACCAAACTGTTGCCCAGGCTTACTTTTATATAAATTCCTTGTTGAAGGCAAAGAAAAAAGAAGATTGAGGTTTCGAACGTCCTTTACCGGATCAATTTGTATAAGCCTAAATGTTTCTTTTCTGTCTAAAAAATCCGATTCATATTTGTTTCGGTTGAGACTTCGATTTTTGATTAAAGAAAAATACTGACGGCACCAGCCCTCCATTTCTTCTAAAGAGTGCGTGCTTAGCAACGCAACACCCATTCTATTTGAGCTGTAATGTTTTTTGTAAAACTGAATTAATTCTTCCCTTGTTATATCTCCCAATGTTTCTAGATTTCCTGTTCCAAACTTTCTTTCCGGGTGGCCCTCTTTTGCAAACAAAGAAGAAATTCTGAACTGCCTCCAATTGTCATTTAACATGTTTTTCTGATGCTCTGAGTTCACGGCGTTAACTTCACGAGCAGTGTACTCTTCAGTAAAAAGAGGACTTATAAAGAACTGAGAAAACCTATCAAGCGCACCCTCAAACCCATCTGGCAAGACTTGAAATTGATAGTTAGTGTGGTCACTAGCGGTATATGCATTGGAGTAACCACCATATGTCTTTAAATAACTACTGTACTCATCAACATCTGGATATTTTTCTGTGCCCAAAAAAAGCATATGCTCTAAAAAATGTGCTAAGCCTTGGCGTTCATCTGGGTTGTCCAGAGAGCCAACCTCCACGGAAACCGAAGCCGCTGAAACATTAAAATTTGGATTTGAAAGCAGGTAAACCTTAAGCCCATTTTCCAATACTACTGTTTTTGATTTAGACTTGTCTAAAGGGTGCTTCAATGTTTTATTAGAAGTACAGCCAGCTAAAAAGATAGCTAGAACTATAACTGTTTTTTTGATCATGTTTTCTTCCCACGTTTTAAGTGTCTAATGCTTTTTCAATGGTGTAAACAAGATGTTTACGATGCGCTTTTGTTTGGTCATTTGCTCCACTCGTCTTAGAAGCATATTTTTTTATTCTATTCAGGTTTTCAAAGGCCATAGCTACAGAAACATGATCAAACTTAACTTTACCTTTGTTGTGAACGATGGAGATAAGCCTCTTTGTATATTCAGTTTGAAGGTTAATCCTCATTAGAGAAACGTTAGATCCTGCATCTGCAGAAAAGCATGCGTTTGTTAAATCTTTCATCATTTCTGAAACGCTATATGCATTTCCATATAGCTGTGTATTTGAAATTCTTTTTAAAACGTTTACGTGAAACAAGTGATTAAACAAATCTTTTTGCATACTTAAAAACATATTTAAAATATTCGGATCTTTTGTCCCGCTCCACCCTCTTCTTTCTCTTTGTAAATAACTATAGATATCTGAAGGTATTTGAAAAGCGTCTGGAGCAAAAGCGTACCTCGTTAAAAGAGTCATTGCCCACTTTTGATCTTCTTTTGAAACCGGAACAAAGGGCTTCTCCTTTCCAACCTGTCCAACCATAGACCTATCCATGTATACTCCGCCTACATATCTCGATATAATTCGGGTGCAATTAGAATATTCACCATTTAAAACAGAAAAGGCGTCTCTTAAGCCATGATAAGATTCTCCTTTTCTTTCAAATTTTTTATTTAAAGTTGGATAAATAGACCTTATGATATCCATTCTTTGTTTTGCATATGCAACAGGATCATCGCTCATGTCTGAAATCATGATTCTAGGATCTATGGCTTTACCAGCTGATCTCATATCATCTGCATCGTTTCCATATCTATATTCATTTTGCACAGACTTACTTAAAAGCGTTTCCAACCTGTCTTTCTCATCTTCCGGATTGATGAGCTCTGGAGTGTAGCCAAACTCTATTGCCCAAATATCATATGGCCCAGGAGTGGTTGTATAAAACTGTCCGTGATTTTTTGAATTCACACCCACATTTGCGGACACATAATCCATAACCGAGGATGTTAAGCCAATTGGTTCCGTAATATGTCGTTCATGAATATTGTTGAAACTATGCAATTTACTTGCATAAAAATTATGACTTAGCCCAAGCGTGTGTCCAACCTCATGTAGTGTTAACTTTACAAGACTTTCATATATTATCCGATGTTGTTCCAAGCTCGAGTAATTGGAAACGTTTCCCATGGCCAACAATCCAAACATGTTCCCTTGTTGAATATGGTTTCCTGCAAAGCAACTAAGTTCATCATCTTGTGTATCACCCGATGTAAAGGTATCATAAATTTTTTCATATTTTACACGGTTTGTAAAATATACATACTCTAACATTATGTCTGCACCAAGGATTTGACCAGTTCTAGGATTTACAAAACTTGGACCATAACCACCAAATGGGGCTCTTGGGGAAGAGGTCCATCGAAGAACATTATATCGGATGTCTCCCGCGTCCCAGATAGCATCATCTGGCTGGACTTTCACGTCAACAGCATTGATAAGACCTGCTTTTTCAAAAGCTTTATTCCAAGCCAAAACACCTTCTTTAATGGCTTCCCTAAATTCATGAGGAGTTGTGTTTTCTATCCACCACACAATAGGCTCTTTTACAACAGATCGAGATTGGCTAGTATCCTTTTTTTCTAGATGCCACCGGTGAATCATGTCTCGGTAAGGAGTTGGGTCGTCTGCAGATGTCATATCCGTTTGTTGAGTAGCAAAATAACCAACTCTTGGATCTTCAAACCTTGGCTTATAATTGTTTTTGGGAAGCTGTATAAAGCTATGCTGAAGAGTAACGTTTACAGATCTAGGGTCTGTTAAACCTACATCAGAACCCCAATTGGTTGGCATTGGGTTTGTGTATACATACTGAACAATCACATCTGTGTTTTCTGGATAGTTTTTAATTTCTGAATATTTGGTTCTTTCTTTTGAAAGCCTTCCAATTTTAAATGGGTTTTTATTAGTTCCACCTGGGATAAAACCTCTAGATATCTGATGGATGGACTCAGTAAGAAAAATATTGTCTACATTAATAAGGTATTCATTGTTTTTTTCAGAGACAACTAAAGAGGATGCCAAAATTGCGCTGCTCACATTTGCATCTGAAGAGCGACTAAGCGGGTTTTTTGGATCAAAATACATCGCGTTATTCTGAACTTCAAACTCGATCCTGTTAAAATACTTTTTTAATTTAAAAATTCTAGATCCACGATAACTACCCTTGAATACCCCGGCGTTTAATTGACCGTTTAGACCGTGAACAAAATGAATAAACTCTTTTTCTAACTGAGCTTTTTTTATGAGCATGTATGTTTTTCCACTTGTAGTGTCTTGATATAGGTTGAATAGCCCGGTTTTTTCAACTGTGTTTTTGAGAGCCTCTTCCATTGTCTTTTTTTTAGGTTTTTCGGTTGCTTTGGTCTGATTAGAGGGCGGCGGTTTTCCTTCTTCTGTTTTTGTTTCCTGAGAATAAAGAAACGAAGAAATCATAAATACTAGTATAAAATATTTAACCAAATCAATTTCTTTTTTGTGGAGTAAAAAGATCAGTCATCGTTCCTTCTAACACTTCTGCTGCAGCACCTACCGTTTCACCAAGAGTTGGATGAGGATGAACTGTTAAGGCAAGATCTTCTGCATCAGACCCCATTTCTAAAGCTAATGAAACTTCAGAAATAAGATCACCGGCTACAGGTCCCACGATAGCTCCTCCTAAAATTTTTTTAGTTTCAGGATCAAATAAAATTTTAGTTTTACCTTGAGATGCATTTAAAATCATTGCTTTTCCGCTTGCTGACCACGGAAAGTCACCAAGCTCATATGGGATTTCTTTATCTGCTGCTTCTTTTTCTGTTAGCCCAACCCAAGCAATTTCAGGATCTGTATAAACAACACTTGGAATTGCCTTTGTGTCCATAGCAGCAGGAAGACCAGCACAAACTTCTGCAGCAACCTTACCTTCGTGCGTTGCTTTGTGTGCAAGCATAGGGTTACCTGCAATATCTCCAATTGCAAAAATTCCATTCACTGTTGTTTTTTGATACTCATCCACAATAATAAAACCTTTTCCATTTACTTCTATATCCGTGTTTTGAAGCTGTAAAAGATCCGTGTTCGGTTTTCTACCTACAGAAACAAGAACTTTTTCATATGTGTGTTCTTTTGTTTCATTATTCTTTTCAATGGAAACTTTCACTTCACCCTCAGAACCGACATTTACATTGGTTACTTTTGACGAAAGCATTATTGATTTGAACTGCTTTTTTAACTTCCTAATGAGAGGCTTTGTAATATCATCGTCTGCTCCGGGAACTAAGTTCGGCATATATTCAACTACAGAAACATTTGACCCCAAGGTGCTATACACCTGCCCTAACTCAAGACCTATTATTCCACCACCGATAATTAAAAGAGACTCTGGAATAGATTCAAGATCTAAGGCTGTTTTTGATGTTAATATTGATGGATGGTTTTGAGGAATGTTTGGCAACATTAAGGAACTTGAACCAGAAGCAATAATACAATTTTTGAATTTAATTTTTTCATCACCTTCAGTTGTTTCAACTAAAACCTCACTGTTTGTTACAAACGAAGCTTTACCAGACAAAACGCTTACTTTTCTAGCTTTGGCTAATTGAGAAATCCCACCATTAAGCTGCGATATGATTTTGTTTTTATGACTTCGAATCTTTTCAATGTCAAACTTTGGGTCTCCGAAAGAAACGCCGACTTTCGATAAATGCTGAGTCTCATTGACAATTTTTACAATGTGCAACAGAGCTTTGGACGGTATACATCCACGGTTTAAACACACACCTCCTAACTTTTCATCTCTATCAATCAATAAAACATTTTTCCCCAAGTCAGAGGCCCTAAATGCGGCTGCATAGCCTCCCGGCCCAGCACCGATCACTACAACATCCCAAATACCTGTGTTATTCATTAGTCCTCAAAATGTTTTTTATTGCTTAGAACACTGGCAAGTCTGGTTGTAAACAAAGCACCCGCTGCACCATCAATAACACGGTGGTCATATGAAACACAAAAAGGCATAAGATACCTGGGTTTAAAACTGCGTGTTTCTTTATAGTATACGGGTCTCAATTTGCTTTTTGAAACACCGAGAATAGCAACCTCTGGAGGGTTAACAATAGGGGAAAACCTGGTTCCCCCAATTCCACCCAAACTTGAAATAGTAAAAGTACTTCCTGTTAATTCATTGGGTTTCAATTTTTTTTCTTTTGCTCTTGTGCTTATATCCATCAACTCTTTGGAAAGTTGAAATATTGTTTTGCTGTTTACATCTCTTATTGACGGAACAACAAGACCTGCGGGCGTGTCAACAGCCACACCGATGTTTATATATTTTTTTATAACAAGGTGTTCGGCTTCATGATCTAACGAACTATTAAAACGAGGCATTTCTTTCAAAACAATTGAAACAGCCCTAAGCAAAAAAGGTAAAAAAGTAACCTTAATTCCTTTTTCATTGCCAGAAACCTTTAGCTTTTTTCTGAATGCGTCTAATTCTGTAATGTCTGCATCGTCATACTGTGTTACATGGGGTATTTCTTGCCACGCACTTTGAAGGCGAGCTGCTGTAATTTTATTTATTTTCGTTAGCTTTTGCTTTTCTATATCACCCCATTTTGAGAAATCAATTTCTTTTTTAAGAGTAGAAGTTGCCGATCCTGCTGTCATGCGTAATCTTATATAAGAGTGTAAATCTTCTTTTGTAGTCCGGCCTTTCCTTCCTGTACCTTTTACTACAGAAAGATCAATTTCTAATTCTCTTGCTAACCTCCTAACTCCTGGAGATGCAAACAACCCACCACTAGATGAGATTGGTTTTTCTTGGACAGTTTCTTTTTTGGTTGTCTCAAAACTTTCTTGGTGAACTTCTTGTTTGGCAACACCTGGTTCTTCTTCAGGCGACGGTTTGCTAGAAGATGTTTTAACCTCAACCTTCATTAACAAAGCTCCCGTTTCCAGACTATCTCCAGGTGAGACTAAAATCTCTTTTATTACCCCGGAATCTTCTGCTGGTATTTCCATGGATGCTTTGTCTGACTCTAGAACCAACAATGTGTCTTCTTTAGAAACCGTATCTCCAACAGACACAACCACTTCACTTACATCAGCACCATCTATTCCTTCTCCTAAGTCCGGCAACAGAACTTCTCTAACCATGATACTTTCCTATACGTTAATGGGGCTTGGTTTTTCAGGGTCAAGGTTATATTTTTCCATAACCTTTTCAACCATTCCCATCTCAATTTTATTTTCATTTACAAGAGCCCTAATTGCAGTCAAAACTATATAGTGTCTGTCAACTTCAAAAAAACGCCTAAGAGCACCTCTTGTTTCGCTTCTTCCAAAACCATCCGTTCCTAAAGCATAATAAGGACCTGGTACATATGGGCTAATCTGCTCAGAAACCATTTTTACATAATCAGATACTGCAACCGTTGGAACACTGTTTTTACTAAGGCAAATTTCTAAATGTGATCTTTTCCGATTTTCATCAGGGTGCATCAGGTTCCACCTTTCTGCTTCTTCAGCCTCTCTTCTAAGTTCACTAAAACTAGTTACATTCCACACACCAGGGTCTATGTCCCAATCGTCTTTTAACAACTCAGCTGCTTTTAGCGCCTCTCCCATAAGTGGACCACTACCCAAAATTCTGACTTTAGGGTTAGCAGTACCTCGAACCTTGTAAAGCCCTTTGACTATATCTTGTTTTGCACCTTCTGGAATTGGAGGGTGTTTATAGTTTTCATTCTCTAACGTCAAGTAGTAAATCACATCCTTGTTCTGTTCTACCATTTCTCTCATCCCCCAATGGACAATAACAGCAATTTCATATGAATATGCAATATCATATGCTTTAATATTTGGAGTTGATGCTGCTGCAAGGTGGCTGTGTCCATCTTGATGTTGCAAGCCTTCACCGTTTAAGGTTGTTCTACCTGCTGTTCCTCCAAGCAAGAACCCTCTCGCCCTCATATCACCAGCAGCCCAAATAAAATCCCACACTCGCTGAAAACCAAACATTGAATAATAAATATAAAAAGGAATCATATGTATTCCATGATTACTATAACTCATGCCCGCTGCTATAAACGATGATATTGCGCCAGCCTCATTGATACCCTCTTCTAATATTTGTCCATTTTTTGCTTCTTTGTAATACAGAAATTGATCAGAATCTACCGGGTCATATAATTGCCCAGCATGAGCATAAATACCGAGTTGCCTAAAAAGAGGGTCCATGCCAAAAGTTCTAGCCTCATCTGGAACAATTGGAACAACATGCTTTCCGATAGTTTTGTCTTTTGATAAAAGAGTTAAAAAACGAACATAAGACATTGTTGTAGACACCTCTCTATCTCCACTTCCATCTAACATTTCTTGAAAAATAGAAATATCTGGAACAGTAAGGTTGGGTGCCTTTTGGTTCCTGTAGGGTAATGAGCCCCCCAGGTTCTTACGCTTTTTCATTAAATACTTATACTCTTCAGAGTCTTCTGAGAACCTATAAAAAGGAGTTGCCGAAGCTTCTTCATCAGTCAAAGGAACATTAAAACGGTCTCTAAAGTACAAAAGCTCATCTTGCTTTAACTTCTTTTGGTTGTGGGTTATATTCCTACCTTCTCCAGCTTCTCCCAAACCATACCCTTTAATTGTACGAGCTAAAATAACTGTTGGCGACCCTTTATGGTTAACCGCTTCAGAAAAGGCAGAGTAAACTTTAACGGGGTCATGGCCGCCCAGTCTCAACTTTTCAATTTCTTGATCTGTAAAATGTTCAACAAGCTTAAGAAGCTCTGGATACTTTCCAAAAAAGTGCTTGCGAATGTAAGCTCCGCCCTCAACAACATATTTTAAAAGCTCCCCATCTACAACCTCTTCTATTCTTTTTACCAAAAGGCCACTGCTGTCTTTTTCAAACAGAACATCCCAATCGGTGCCCCAAACCACCTTAATAACGTTCCAGCCAGCCCCTCTAAAGGCACCTTCTAGTTCTTGAACAACTTTTGAATTACCTCTTACAGGACCGTCTAATCGTTGAAGATTACAATTAACTACAAAAATAAGATTATCTAAATTTTCTCTTGATGCAAGAGTAAGAGCTCCTGTTGATTCGGGTTCGTCCATCTCCCCATCTCCTAAAAACGCAAAAACCTTCCGATCTTTGTTTTCAACAAAACCTCGGTCTATCATGTAGCGCATGAACCTAGCTTGGTAAACAGCCATCATTGGTCCGAGCCCCATTGAGACCGTAGCAAACTGCCAAAAATCTGGCATTAAATAAGGATGCGGGTAAGAAGAAAGACCGCCACCAGAAGCAAGCTCTTGACGAAAGTTACTTAAATTGGTTTCTGTCAACCTACCTTCTAAAAAAGCTCGTGCATACATACCAGGAGAAGCATGTCCTTGAAAAAAGATCATGTCTTGTCCAGATGGATGGTTTGGCCCTTTAAAAAAATGATTAAAAGCGACTTCATACAGTGTCGCGGCAGAAGCAAATGTAGATATGTGCCCACCTATTCCAGGTTTTTCTTTATTTGCCTTTGCCACCATTGCCATAGCGTTCCACCTAACAATTGTTTTAATCTTTCTTTCTATTACCCTATCACCTGGGTATTCTGGTTCTTGACTTGGTAAGATTGTATTTAAAAACGGCGTAGACGTATTGAAAGGAAGGCGTGCGCCCTTTGATTGAGCATAGTCAATTAAAGTTTCTAGTAAAAACCGTGTTCTCTCATACCCATGTTCTTCAAGGGCATCTTCAATAGACTCAATCCATTCTTGAGTTTCTTGAGGGTCTATATCTTGGTGTTTTTTTAACATATTAGAAAAATTTTCAGCATTCAATTTAACACGTTTTTTTGTTTGATACACGAAGGGTTCATATAAAAATTACAGATCAATGTTTTTCCAATCTCCTTGTTGAACTTTCCAAACCATAATTCCTGCAAAAAGAAACATGTGTACTGGAAATAGAAGCCACGGCACTGCGAACCCAAAATTTAAAACAACCCCAAAAACATATGTTCCAAGCACAACAACGAACCAAGTAAGAACAGACTCTACAACAGCGGGAAACACCGTGTTCCCAGCTCCAATTAAAGCAAACATAAGAACAAAACCAACTGCATCTAAAAACTGTAATGCACCAACAACCCGCAAGCCACCAACCCCCATTTTTATTATAGACAAATCATTTGTAAACAAAGACAAGTAAAACTCTGGAAAAAAAATAAAACTTAACCCAAGGGAACCCATTCCATATTCTGCAAGCCGAACGGATTCTTTGATACTTGACATGGATTTATGTATTTTTTTCTCACCCATATATTTACTTACAAGAGTAGAGCACGCCATTCCTATACCCATAGCAGGCATAAAAGAAGCGTGCATTATTGTAAAAATTATGTGTGTTGTTGCAAGCTCTACAACTCCAATAATGCCAACTACCTTCAAAAAAAAAGTCCAGCCAAAGGCAATAATACATTCTTGAACCCCCATAGGTATAGCAAGCTGCAACTGCTTGCGCATCATTTCTTTGTTAAAAGAAAAAGGGAAAACTTTAAACCTAGTCTTTATTTCTTTAGAAAAAAGATAAAATCCATAATGGGCAGCCATCCAAACAGAAGCCACCAAAGTAGCAGAAGCCGCCCCCTTGACTCCCATGGCAGGAAAATGCATCCATCCCCAAGCAGCCTTTAAAAAAGAAAGAAAAGGTAACTGTTCTCTAAAAAAGAGCTCAATTCCTTCCGAACCATATATTAAAGCTGCATTTAAATAAAGATTAATGATGTTACTAAAAATTGTGACCCTCATATGAATTTTTGTTTTCTCTACGCCAGTATAAAAGCCAACAAACACAAAGCTATAAACAGAGAACAAAAGACTTATAAAAGCTATTGACGTATATTCCGCCGCAAGAGCAATTGTTGTTTGGTCCTCAAGAAACAACGGAACAATCTGATCCGTATAAGCCCATCCAAATAAAGTAACAGGAAAAGCAAATACCGTTGCCATTATTAACCCATTGTGAAAAGCTCTCGAAGACTCTTCTTCTTTTTTTTGGCCTAAACGCCTTGACGAAACGGTTTGAACAGCCGTTCTAATACCAAGAGCAATACTCATTGGAGCCCAGACCAACATACCACCCATCCCTGTTGCAGCAAGGGCCTCAGAACCCAACCTCCCAACCATTGCAACATCAAAAATGCTCATTAGAACACGGCTTATGTTGCTGAGAACCACAGGGTAGGATAAAAGAACAATTTCTCTAAAAATTTTCTTATCCTGTGGAAGAAAGAACTTGATCAAGGCTACAAACTTTTGATGGCTATGTTGTTTTCGGTTAAAAATTTTTGTGTTTTACTACATACTGGAGCACTTGATAAAACACTGACGTTCTTCCCGGTTTCGAAACCTCTAATTTTTTTTACAATTTCAAGAATTCGATATCCATCCTTCATTATAATTCGACTCTTTCTATCCATTACTATAAAAATATCTTTTTTGGTTTTTTGAAGTGTTATTCGGGCATGTAGGTTATATAGCTTTGGATCAATCTTTTTCATTTTATACTCCTTGCCTTCATCTGTTTTTTTTATGGCTTTATTCTGCAAGTTAGAATACAAACTAACCCTGCTTGTTTCTCATAAAAGTTTACCTTGTTTAACCTCAGGTTTATGTCTTTAAGTGGAAGCTTCTGAGCACTTTTAACTAAAAGAACTTCGTTCTTTGTCCACCACTGTGTAAAGGGTCTTTGTAGATTAATAAAAATGTTTTTGGTTAGCTTTTTTACCAGTTTTTTAATTTTAAAACATTCTACTAGCTATAAGAAAAGTTTTATTGTAAAATTTTAAAATTAAGCAAGCCAATTCACCTTTATTTAAAACTATCTATCTTTTTATTAACATTAAAAAGCACTAGTTAATGGATTTTATTTTTTCTAAAGAAATCAAAAAACATAAAAGCAATAATCTCCCAATTCTTGCACTTGAATCCACAATAATCGCACATGGAATGCCATATCCTGAAAACTATCACTTTGCGAAAAACATAGAGCTGAATTGTAGAAAGCAAGGTGTAGCTCCGGCAACAATTGCTGTCTTAGATGGTCGCATTCACATCGGTCTAGAAGATAAGGAATTAAAAAAGATTTGTGAATCTAAAAAGATATTAAAACTATCAAAAAGAGACCTCCCTTTTGCCTTGGCTCAAAAGCAATGCGGAGCAACAACTGTTTCTGCAACTATTTGGATAGCTTATAAAGCAAGTATTTCTGTTTTTTCTACAGGTGGTATTGGAGGTGTTCACCGTGAAGTAGAAAAACACTTCGATGTATCTCAGGATTTGAAGGTTCTCTCTGAAACACCCATTATTACAGTTTCTGCTGGTGCAAAGTCAATTTTAGACCTGCCTAAAACAATAGAAAAGCTAGAAACTCTAGGTGTACCCATTGTTGGGTACAAATCTAACTTCTTTCCCGCTTTTTATACGAGGTCGTGTGGGTTAAGGATTGAAAAAAATGTAGACACAGAAAAACAAGTGGCTTTATTGTTTTTAGAACACTTAAGGCTTGACTTGTGCTCGTCTCTTTTGGTAGTTAATCCTATATCTAAAAAAAATGAAATACCTCAAGATAAAATCGATTTCTTTATTTCGAAGGCTTTAATTCTAGCGAAAAAACAAGGGGTTTCAGGAAAAAACTTAACCCCTTTTTTATTAGAGACCCTAAGGAAAGAAACGAAAGGAGATAGTCTCAAAGCAAACATCTCACTTGCAGAAAACAACGTTAAGCTTGGTGCCAAAATAGCAAAAGAGCTTTCTCTATGTGTCAATATGGCTTTTAATTAATGCTCGGAACACTAATTGATATACTTAGAATAAAAGAGGTAGTGCATGAATAGCGTTAAAACATTTATGGTTAAAAATCGTTTTGTAAGCTACGCGATAATTTTTCCGTTCACTTTTATTTTAACGATGTCAATTTTTTCAATTCTTTTGAACTTCATTTTACCCGTTTTGGTTTCTGCTTTTTTAACAAAGTGTTTTTATTCATTTTTTGTTGGACATTCCAAGTCAAAAGAATGGAGGTCTTTTACCTGGGGCTCCACAAAAAACACACCGCTGTTTTAAACCGTCTTACCAAAAACACTAACACCAGCATAATGCCACAACGGAGAGACCAAGCCTATATATTCTGATGTTATTTGTTTTTCGAGTGGTTCTTTTTTAAAACGTTCTGGTCCTACAGTGTGAACATTTATTTTTTTTAATCCCTTTATTGGTTGGTAAATGTTTGACATATCTGGAAACATAGGCAACCCTTGTATTCTTTTTGATCCAATAAAAAAATTAAAACCAGACCTGTTTACATGACCAAAAATAGAAGCTTTTTTAAAACTTGGTTTTGTTCGATCAAGAATTAGAATGTTTTTTATGTCATATTTTATCTTCAATTGTAAAAAGTTAAACGGATTTATGCTGTTTTTTTGAAACCTAATAGGTGCAATAATTGTAGACTTTTTATTTTTATAAATATAATGATCAAATAATGTGGTTTTTGATTTGTAATTTTGTTGGTGGTGTATAGTATAAATTATTTGTTTCACCATAAGGGAATCTATAAAAACTTTTGAAATATTTAATTATAATCATTTCTTTAGTTGCTTCTTTAAGAGGACAATGAGCTTTGTGAAGTAACCCCTCTATGCCAGTTGGCAATTCAGATAGGGGCGTTGGTCTTTGGGCAGGACAAATTATGTTTGGGCTTGACAATTCAAACGAATACATAGACTGGTGGCATGATGTTTTACCAGATTCATCTGAAAACTTCGAACATAAAGGAATTATGATTTCAGGTGTTTTCACACCAAGTCTATCAATAGGCCTCTCAAATTATTTTAATGTTTCATTGAGCCAAGTCGTTGGATATAGACACATGTTCTGGACAAAAGATGAATATTCTATTCATCACAGAACAGAGGGAACAAACAAAAGTTTTATGAATGCTGTTGGTGGTTTATTAGGAGATCGTAAAGTCATGGTTAGATATCTTGCCGCAAATACCGGAAAAGGAGCGGGAGCACGAATTTTTGTAGGTGGTGGGGTGGTTTTTCCATCAAAAAACACACTTACATCAGACCCTTATTTTCTTAGATCTCGCGATGACTTGGAGGAACACCGTCATTTTAGCATAAGTGACGGATGTTATAAGCTCGTTGGAGAAATGCAATTTTATCTTAAACGAACTTCTAACCCTGTTTTTGTTGGAGGAGCCTTTCTTGCTAGAACACCAGTTAAAGAAAACAAGTACGGCTATAAATCACCTAACGCTTATGATTTGTCGTTAACAGCGACCACAAAAGAAATATCTATTATAAAAGGCTCTGTTAATTTTAACATTGGTTTATTGCACACCACGTATGGTTATTGGAATGGATTTAGAGAACCAAACTCACAAGCAACGATTGCAAATTTCGGATTGGGTTTATTAAAAAGCGCCAATGTTGGTGTTGTAAGCTTAAGTGTTTTGAAACCTTTTTTTATTTATGGTGGTTACTCTGGTACAGATTCTAAGGTTGATAGTAAAATTAATGCTTGGCGTTTAAACTTTGGTTTCAGGAGGCTGTTCAACTACACAATACCTTGGTTAGATCCCTTTAAAAACCTTTAAGTTAATTCCTTGCTCCAAATAGAACTGTACCGAGTCTAATTTGGGTTGCCCCTTCATCAATTGCAATCTCGTAATCATTGCTCATTCCCATTGAAAGTTCTTTTAGTGGTTTAGAAGGTAGGGATTTGTTTAGATCGTTTTTCTTTTTTCTTAGCAAAGAAAAACAAGACCTTATTTTTTTTTCATCTTTTGTAAAGGGCGCCATAGTCATTAACCCCACTACTTGAACATTTTTAATTTCAAAACATTGAAATATTTCATTTGTATCTCCAGCCGAAAAACCTTTCTTTTGCGTTTCCCCGCTTGTATTTATCTCTAAAAGAACTTTTATCTTTTTATCTATTTTCTCACATTCTTTAGAAACTTTTTTTAATAACTTTAAAGAATGGATTGAATCGATTGCATCAAAGGCATTTACGCACTTTTTTGTTTTATTTGACTGTAAGTGTCCTATGAACCTTTTTTCAACATCTGGCATGTTTTTTGAAGAATCAAACTTTTTTATGGCATCATTAACTCTGTTTTCTCCAATAGCTGTAATTCCCAGTTGGTATATTTCTACTATACGCTTAAATGGTTTGGTTTTTGTTACCGCAACAATCTTAACCTTATTACCATGAACGCTCTTTCTTTCTGCTGACTTAATTTTTCCGTTTACAACATCAAGTCTTTTTTTTAAGTTAATATTTACGATTCTTTTTTCTCTTTCTCTGGGTTTTTTATTTTTTTTACCGGTTCTTCATCGCTAATCACTCTTGTTATAGATGAGATACTTGCACCATCATCTAGTTTTACAAGCTTTACCCCTTGTGTGACTCTTCCAATGGTTCTTATGGCAGCAACCGGTTGTCTCATCAAAACCCCAGAGTCTGTTATAATGATTAAGTCATCTGAGTCTACAACTTCCATAATGTTTACCATCTTTCCTGTTTTTTCAGTGCACCTCATTGTCATAACGCCTTTCCCACCACGAGTTTGAGTTCTATATTGAATAACATCTGTTCTTTTTCCCATCCCTTTTTCGGTTGCCACGAGAATAGTTCCCTCTCTTCTTACGACTAACATTCCAACTAATTTATCTCTCTCTGAACCAAGCTTAATTCCTTTTACCCCCATGGTTTTTCGTCCACTAGGCCTAATACCGTTTTCTGAAAAACGGATAGACTTTCCTTCTGACGTCCCCAATAGAATATCATGCTCTCCATTGCTAATCCTAGCTTCAATTAGTTTATCTCCTTCTCGTATTTCAATGGCGTATATACCGCCCTTTCTAGGTTTTCCATATGCTGATAAAATTGTTTTCTTGACAATTCCTTTTTCAGTGGCCATCACAATATAATGTTCATCATCAAACTCTTTAACACTTACAAAAGCCTCTACTTTCTCATCAGGGTCACAACCAATTAAATTAACAATTGCACGTCCTCTCGCAGCGCGTCCCCCTTGAGGTATATCATACACTTTTAGCCAATAACATTTTCCTTTATCGGTAAAGAAAAGCATGTAATTGTGAGTGTTCGCTATAAATAGATGTTCAACGAAGTCTTCTTCTTTGCTCATCGCCCCCTGAACACCTCTTCCACCTCTCCTTTGAGTTCTATATGTGTTTGCTGCTGTTCTTTTTATGTAGCCTTTATGTGTTATTGTAAGCACAACTTCTTCTTCCGCTATCATGTCTTCCATGGAAAAATTAGCATCAACAGGGACAACCTCCGTAAGTCTTTCATCTCCATATTGGTTTTGTATGTTTAGGAGTTCGTCTTTAATAATATCCATTCTTTGGTTTTTGCTTTCCAATATACCTTTTAAATGAGCAATGATTTTTATTACCTCTCTGTACTCAGAAACAATTTTTTCAACTTCGAGGCTTGTAAGTTTTTGAAGCCTCATATCCAATATCGCTTGTGCTTGAATTTCTGACAAATTGAAACTATTCATTAACCCTTCTTTTGCTTGTGCTGGGTTTTTGCTTCCTCTTATTATCTTAATGACATCGTCTATATTGTCTAAAGCGATTTTCAAACCTTCAAGCAAATGAGCTCGTGCCTCTGCTTCTTTTAATTCAAACGTTGTTCTCCTGACAACAATTTCATGACGAAAGTCAATGAAATGATTAAGTATCTCTTTCAGCGGCATTATTTTTGGAATACCGTTCACAAGCGCAAGTAAAATTATACCAAACGTATCTTGAAGCTGAGTGTGCTTATAAAGCTGATTTAAAATTACCTCTGGAACAGCATCTCTTTTTGTTTCGATTACAACTCGAATTCCATCTTTATCCGATTCGTCTCTTAAGTCTGTAATTCCGACAACCTTTTTATCTCTGACTAAATCAGCTATTTTTTCAACAAGGTTAGATTTGTTTGTTTGATAAGTAACTTCGGTGATAACAATACTATCCTTTCCATTTTGAGCACTTTCAATATGTGCGCGAGCACGCATTTTTATTTTTCCTCGTCCTGTCTCATATGCTTTCTTTAAACCATCAACTCCCATAATTAAGCCTGCTGTTGGAAAGTCTGGACCTTTAACGTGCTCCATTAACCCCTCTGTTTTAATTTCAGGGTTTTCAATTAATTCCACCAAGGCGCCAGTTATTTCTTTTAAGTTATGCGGTGGGATTTTTGTTGCCATTCCAACCGCAATTCCTTCAGAACCGTTAATTAACAAAGTCGGAACCTGAGAAGGGAGAACAGTTGGTTCTTTTAGGGTTTCATCAAAGTTTAACCCCCAATCGACAGTCTCTTTTTCTAGATCTTTTAGCATTTCGCTCGAAAGCTTTGTCATTCTAGACTCTGTATATCGCATTGCAGCTGCATTATCCCCGTCTATTGAACCAAAGTTTCCTTGCCCGTCTACCAGTTCATAACGCAACGAAAAACTCTGCGCCATTCTAACTAAAGCATCATACACAGAAGAATCTCCATGTGGATGATATTTACCTAAAACATCTCCTACTATTCTAGCTGATTTCTTATATGGTCTGTTCCACCCAGATCCAAGTTCGCTCATACCGTACAGTATTCTTCTATGAACCGGTTTTAACCCATCTCGTACATCTGGTAGTGCACGAGAAACAATTACAGACATCGAATAGTTCAGATA
>CACKSF010000024.1:17500-19498 GCA_902602795.1 uncultured Fidelibacterota bacterium | reverse complement strand
GAGTCAGGGTTATAAAGCTGCTTTTTACAGGAATGTTTATGTAAAGTTGATGATGGACGATATAGATGAAGTTTTAAAAATAACCGATTCTTCGAAAACTGATCCATATTTATTGACGTTTAAGGGGTATGCTTATTTGAAAAAGAAAAATTGGGATGAAGCCAGAACATCTTTTATATCTGCTCAGTCTAATTTTTCTCACCCTCATTACGATAACTTAATTACTCCATTATTTCAAACCATTGAAGAGGTGTATACTATCCCTAAACATAATAGTTATTTGATTTTTATGATGAGTAGCTTAGTTCCAGGAGCGGGACAATTTATGCTTGGGAATAACAATCAAGGCCAAGGAATCCTATCTAGCGTTAGCTTAATGGTTTTGATATCTTCTTGGTCAACAGTGCAAAGTTTTGTGGGTAGTAGTCGTGCAGTTGATGATATATCTTTGTCGGTTCCGGTTTTTTAAAAATTACATCACTAATAAGAGTTTATCTAAAAAAGATATGATCCCAGACGAAATATATACTTCATCATCGTCAACTAAATATTTGATCCCGCCTCTTTTAATTGGATCAAGTATTTTTATCGCAAGTGCCTATAAATCTTTTAAAGATACAAAGTTGAAAAATGAAGAATTAATAAATATTTATATTAAAAAACATATAGAAAAAAATTCGCCTAATCGTTTTCTTGACTTCTCAGAACCTCAATTAATATATAAGAAGTAGTTTTTTGACAGCTCTTAGAATCTTTATTTAATAAAGTTTGCAATGAGTGAAATGCAGAAGTAAGTTTCTCGGCTGTATTCAGTAGAATTTTGATGCTGTATACTGTAAGATTTTTGAAAATTAGGTATGCGACAAGTCTAACGTCGATTCCGGCCAAGATACGAATAACTTTATTACATACAATGGAGAGTTTGATCCTGGCTCAGGACGAACGCTGGCGGCGTGCTTCATACATGCAAGTCAAGGAGAACGTAACCTTCGGGTTATTACTAAACTGGCGAACGGGTGAGTAACGCGTGGGCAACCTGCCCTAGAGATTGGGATAACTTCGGGAAACTGGAGCTAATACCGAATAATGCAGCGGATCCTTCGGGATACAGTTGTTAAAGCGGGCTTCGGCTCGCGCTTTAGGATGGGCCTGCGTCCGATTAGCTTGTTGGTAAGGTAAAGGCTTACCAAGGCAATGATCGGTAGCTGGTCTGAGAGGATGATCAGCCACACTGGGATTGAGATACGGCCCAGACCACCACGGTGGGCAGCAGTAAGGAATTTTGCGCAATGGGGGAAACCCTGACGCAGCAACGCCGCGTGACCGATGAAGCTTCTAGGAGCGTAAAGGTCTGTCGTAAGGGAAGAAAAGTTTAGATATAAATAATATTTGAGCCTGACGGTACCTTACAAGAAAGCACCGGCTAACTTCGTGCCAGCAGCCGCGGTAATACGAGGGGTGCGAGCGTTGTCCGGAATCACTGGGCGTAAAGGGTCCGTAGGCGTTTCAACAAGTCATTTGTTAAAGACATCGGCTTAACCGATGGAGTGCATTTGAAACTTTTGAAATAGAGTATAGGAGAGGAAAGTGGAATTCCTGGTGTAGCGGTGACATGCGTAGATATCAGGAGGAACACCAATGGCGAAGGCAACTTTCTGGCCTATTACTGACGCTGAGGGACGAAAGCGTGGGGAGCGAACAGGATTAGATACCCTGGTAGTCCACGCCGTAAACGATGAGTACTTGGTGTCGGGGGATTCGACCCCCTCGGTACCGGAGCTAACGCATTAAGTACTCCGCCTGGGAACTACGACCGCAAGGTTGAAACTCAAAGGAATTGACGGGGACCCGCACAAGCGGTGGAACATGTGGTTTAATTCGATGCAACGCGAAGAACCTTACCTGGGCTTGACATATTCATGAAAGTTTTGTGAAAGCAAAATCCTCAGAGACTTCGGTCAATGACATGTTTACAGGTGATGCATGGCTGTCGTCAGC
>CACKSF010000024.1:0-12500 GCA_902602795.1 uncultured Fidelibacterota bacterium | reverse complement strand
ATCAATCAGGGGGAGCAAATACAAATACAAACAGTGCAATGAATACTCTGCTAATAGCACTAGAGCAGGCTATAGGACAAGATCAGTTTAATGCTTTATTTGGATTAGGTAATGATTTAGAGGATTTTATTCCTACAGGTCAAATAGAGATCAATGGTGTAAGCGTAGATGAATCAAGTCTGAATTATCTTTTAAATCAAATTAATAGTGATGCTTATCAAATACAGTCTATAGTTGTAGAATGAGATCATTTTATAATATTTTATTTTTTATAATTTTTATTTCCTGGATTCATGGTAATAAAATTGCAGTTACCACTAAAGTAAAAGGACAAGTGGAAATTATGCCAATTGGTAAAGATAATTTTGCAAATTTAAAGCCAGGAACAATTTTAGCAGATGGAGATAAAATTCGAACAGGTTCTTCAGGGTTTACTGCAATTATATTTATTGACGATAAGTCAACTTTAAAATTAAAAGAAAATTCAGAAGCAGTGATTACCGGACAACGCTCAGCCAGAAGTATTGCAAAAAAAATAAATATGGATGTAGGAACAGTTCGAGCAACTGTCAACAAACAGAACAGTAACTTTGTAATTCAAACACCAACTTCCGTTGCTTCAGTAAAAGGTACTGATTTTTGGATGATTACTGATCCAGTAGATGGTGATTTAGTTATTGGCTTAGAGGGTGTAGTAACTCTGACAAATAATGAAACCGGTGCAGAGGTTGATGTTACTGAAGGGACATCAGGATCTTCAACTCCTGATGGTGACGTTGATGTTGAAGAGACAGAAGAGGCCTCCATTCCAGAAGACCCTACAGATCAAGATGAGCAGCAAGCTGAAATCAAAATTTATTTTGAAGGACCAGATGGTGAACAAAAAGTAATGATAATTGAATACGAATAATCATTCACTTTTCCTTATATTTGTTTAAAGTTCTTATGATAAATAATAGAGTTCAAAAAATAGCTCTCTTAGTTTATTTGGTTTTCCCTATGCTATGCCTCTCTCAATCTAATCATTTATATTATCATAATAATCCAAGTCCAGTAGAACCAGAACAGCCAGTAAAAATTTCACAAACCTTATTCAATGAAGAATTTATTAGTTATGGTACACTATATTTTCGAGATAAGGGGGAACTGAGTTATCAAGAAACTATGATGGTTTATGAAAATGGACACTGGGTAGGTATAATTCCTGGGAATCGAGTTTCTCTAAATGATATTGAATATGTTACCGTACTACATAAACAAGATGGTGGGAGAATTTCTCTACCACTTTCAGACAATCCTTTTGAAAACCCATTAAATATTCAAGTCTTATCCTCAAAGAAAAATCAAAATCAACTGGTAAAAAGTTCAAGTTCTAAAGATTATGCTGAGGCTGATATTTTAATTTTGTCTCCTGAAAATGGAGCATTTTTACGATCAGATGAGGTGGTTATATCTGTTTCGCTTTTTAACGCACCAAAGATAGACCAAAGTCAATACCAGATTTTTATTGATAACCAAGATGTCTCTGATGACGCAATCATATCAGGGGACGTTTTGTCTTATGTCCCAATTCAAGAAATGGAATCAGGTTTTCATTCTATAAAATTAATATTCAAAACTAAATATGGGATGGATGTTCAACCAATAGAATGGAATTTTAGTGTTGGGAAAGGAGCTAGTAATTTATTTGAGTCTTTTAAGTATAAAGGATCATTGTTTGCAAAAACAGCTAACAATACTGCATCTTCTATTACTATAAATGATCAAGAACTGTCTACGAGAATAGATGCTGAAATATCATGGATAAAAGTAAGGTATAGTTCTCGAAAATCTAGCAGAGAATCAAAGTATCTTCAGCCAATAAATAGAGAAAGTTTAACTTTACAGATTTTAGATTATCTTAAAATTGATAATGGAGATGTATATCCTTCAATTTCACCATTTCTTCTTGATGGAAGGAGAGTACGAGGTAGACATACAGATGCTGGATTTAATTTTGGCTTTGGCTTTGGAGGATTTAGACTACTTGGACGTGATTTTCTTGATTTTGACATAAAAGGACGTTTTGAATTTGAAAGTGTTTCTGGTACCTTAACTAGAGCTGTGCAGTACAAAAGAGGGATTAATAAAGCATATGAGTTGCTTTCAGAAAATGTCAAATTTGATAACTCATTAAATAAAACAATCTATCCTTTTGACCGCAAAGGGTATACCTTTCCAAGAAAAATAAACTCTTATAGACTTTCTTTAGCATTTAATAATAGGATAAAGGCAGGTATTCATTTACTAAAAGCAAAAGATGACGTAGATGAAATAAATTTATTCGATAGCACTTTCGTTGAGAATAGCTTATTCTCTGTTGATACAAGTATAACCGGAGATTCAGCATTACAATACTTCAATTTAGCTCAATTTATAGATTCAATCGCAAATGGTGATTCAAGCGCTATCAACATAAAACAAAGAAATTGGGGTGATGGTAAACCTGGAGAAAATTTAGCTCTTGGATTTGACTTGGAAGGAGCATTGGATGATAGAAAACTAATATTTCAAGCAGGGTGGAACATGAGTCTTACAAACTATAATCTTTGGGGAGGAACAGCTAGTAAAGACTCTCTTGATTTACTAATGGATGATACTACTGATGGTAAATTATTAGGTGACTATCCTATTGATCAAATCGGAGACTTTATAGATGCTTGGGCGGATATTTTTACTATTAATCCCTTGTATATGGTTCCCATTCTTCCCGTTGATCCTATTGTTGCTCAAGAGAGTACTTTTAAAGCATTTATGAATATGCCTGCATCAGCCTATTACTTTCGACTTAAAGGAAGTTATCGATTTAATAATATTTTTATTGAGTACAGGCAATTAGGTCCTGGATACACAAGTTTTGGTAATCCATATCTTATAAATAATATAAGGGAGCTTAATATAAAGGATAGGTTATCACTTCTCGGGAGAAGACTAATGTTTGTAGCGGGATATCAATATAGAGATAATAAGCTTTCTGATTTAATTGTGAATCCAATTGTAACTAAAACATTTTCATTGAATACTACTCTTGTACCGGGACCAGGTGCCCCTTCCATCGTAGCAAATATTCAATCAATAGGAAAAACAAATGGAATTGACTCGATTGATACCGATAAATACGGCAATTTTCTTAGAGACAATCGGGAAAATTCTCAGGCACTTAATTTGATGGCTTCAATAAATATTCCAGGTAGTTTTAAAAACTTCACATCAATTTCTTCTTTTAATATTAATTCAATTACCTATTCAGATAATCTTTCCCGGTTTAGAAAAAAGGATTACTTTTTTCAAAAATCTGAGACTAAGTCTATATCAGCAACTATTTCAAATCGTTTTAATTCTTCTCTTAAAACTAACTCTTCATTTAATTTAACTGAAATTTCCATTCCATATTTAGATAGCGAGAATGTAGCTAAAAAACGTATCGATAGTTGGACATCATTTAGCAATTCTTTATCCTATAAATTAGAAAAATTCTCAGTAAATATAGGAGGCGGATTTGATTTTACTTCTAATGGGAAAAATAATAATCCCTCCATTAAATTATATGGCTTAAAATTCAATGCGGATTGGGACATTGTAGATAATTTAATTCTTAGTTTGAACCTTTTGACTAGACTAAATAATACAAAAACAAAACAATATAACGCTAATGAAGACAAAGAAGAGATAACAAATGAATGGAAAACCAGTAGCTCAGGAATTAATCTGACATTGGGATATAGATTTTGATTGAAAAAATTATAAAATTTGTAAGGAATCACACCATTGATTTAAGTCTGGCATTTGGATCGGTAATGGTCACTGCATTATTTCATTGGGTAGGTATATTTGATTTTTTAGAACTTAAAACATATGATTATAGGTTCCATACAGTAAGAGGTCCATTGACGGGTTGGCGTGCAGCCGATTCTACAATCATTAACCAAGGAACAGATGTTGTTCTTGTTGAAGTTGATGATGAATCTTGGAGAATATTGAAAGATAATAAAGTGCCCTGGCCTTACCCAAGGGGAGATATCTGGGCAAGAGTAATTGATAATATTTCCAAAGCAGGTGCAAGTGTTATTGCTTTTGACATTCAGTTTGATTCTCCAGATGCGAGATCAGAATATCTGAGAAGTGTAAGTGGAAACCTACCGCCTGAATTTCAGCAATACCTTCCTGGACACGGCGATATTATTTTAGGAGAGTCAATTAAACATGCTCAGGAAAATGGAACAGATATAGTAATGGATGTTAAAATGGTTCGTGAACCTACAAGGATTCCACCTACTTATATAGCCTACCCAGTTCCTGAAATTATGGAAATGAATCCAGAAACAGGTCTTATTAATGATATGCTAGATACCGATGGGTTTTCTCGTCAATACAGTATAGCTGGATATATGGAGCATGAGCCTGATAAGGCTTACCTTACACTTGGATTAAAATGTGTAAAGGCATTTTTGGATATTCCTGATAATGAAGTTCCAAAATTTAATAGTGAGGATTTAGTGTGGAGCTTTGGTGATTTAAAGATAAAGTCGTATGGTCGGACCAATAATTTTTTAGTAAACTATTATGGCCCACCTTCAGGTTATAAAATCCCTGGAGGAGAGCAGTTTAAACCCTGGGGTACTTTCCCAAGATTTTCTCTATCTCAAGTCATCGATACTCAAGATTATAATTTACCAGAAGATATAGATTGGATGAGTCAATTTATACCTGGTCAAATTCCAGATTGGATAATGGAGATTGAAGACAAAAACGAAAGGGATGAAATGATGGAAATGATGGGAATTGGTAGTGATTTTGATATAAGAAAATCACCATTTTATAATAAAATTGTCATAATTGGGGTTTCTGTAGAAGTATTGCATGATGTTAAATCTACACCATTTTATAATTATATGGGCCTCAGTCAACTCACTCCAGGAATGGAAACACATGCAAATGCAATGCAAACAGTTTTGCATGAAAATTTCATTAGTACTTTTGGTGGGAAAACTACAAGGTATTTGGCCGAAAATGCATCCTATCCTTTCGTAAACATACTTCTCATTTTCTCTTTATGTGCATTTGCATATCTATTACTTACAGCCTTTGAGTTGCATCCCATAGTTTCTGGATTATTAATTTTTATTGAAGGATTAATATACTACGCTTTTGCAATGGGTGCTTTCACAAATGATTATCTTTGGTTTTTTAAATCATCAATTAGTTCTTTATTGCCTGATAGCTTATATGGATTTTTTTATGACCAGTTAAGAATTAATCTTCCAATGCCAGGGGAGTCTTTTGTATTTCCTGTTATTGCTCCTATTGCCGGACTTATTATGGTTTTCTCTAGTAATATTGTATATCAGTTCCTGCATGAGCAACAAGATAAAAAGTTTTTAAGAGAAACATTTGGAACTTATATAGCTCCAAAAGTGTTGGATAAAATGTATGAAGAAAAACAGGCACCAAAACTTGGTGGTGTTGAAGGTCATCACACAGCATTCTTCTCAGATATACAAGATTTTTCCACATTTTCTGAAGTATTAGAGCCTGAAAGAATGGTTTCATTAATGAATGAGTATCTGACTGTTATGTCTAAAGTTATACTTGATAATCAGGGAACACTTGATAAGTACATAGGGGATGCAATTGTTGCTTTTTATGGGGCTCCCGCGCCAGTAAAGGACCATGAAATTAAATCTTGTTATACAGCTTTAGCTATGCAGAAAGCTCTAGATGAATTAAGAGATAAATGGAAGAAGGAGAATGACTGGCCTGATATAGTTTATTCAATGCAACATAGAATAGGTCTTAATTGCGGCCGAATGGTTACAGGGAATATGGGATCAGAAATGAGAATGAATTATACAATGATGGGTGACACTGTTAACTTAGCAGCAAGGTTAGAGTCTTCAGCTAAACAATACGGGGTCTATAACTTTGTTGGGGAAAATATATATGAGGCCGCAAAGACTCACTTTGCCTTTCGTTTTTTAGATTTCGTTAAGGTTAAAGGTAAAAATATTCCTGTTAAAGTTTATGAGCTAGTTTCTAATAAAAATGAAATTTTAAGTGAAAATATTGATCTAATTAAATTATTTGAGCAAGGCATAGACCATTACTTTAAGCAAGAATGGAAAATGGCTGTTAATAAATTTACACAAGCAGAAAACCTCGAGGATAAATTTGAATCACGAAATACTACCCCTTCCCAAATTTATATCGAACGATGCGAAATGTTTATTAAAAATCCGCCAGAAAAAGATTGGGATGGAGTATGGAAAATGACATCAAAATAATATCTTTCTATATTTAAAAATTTTTGGAATAGTCTAGAATGAATAATAGAGGAAAAATTCTATGGGTTGATGATGAAATTCAGCATTTAAAGCCCCATATTTTATTTTTGAAAGAAAAAGGATACGAAATGTTTAAGGCTAATAATGGTCAAGATGCTATTTCACTGGCAAAATCAAATATTTTTGATTTGGTACTTTTAGATCAGTCTATGCCAGGAATGGATGGACTTGAGACATTGGTTGAATTAAAAAAAATAAGGCAAAACCAAATTATAATTATGATTACCAAAACTGAAGATGAATGGCTAATGGATGAAGCTATAAATAGTCAAATTGAGCATTTTCTAATTAAGCCTGTTAATCCTAGTCAAATTTTTATGGCATGTAAACAAATCCTAGAAAAAAATAAACTTCAAGAACAAAAAGTTACAAAAGATTATCTGTCTTACTTTAATCATGTCGATTCGAAATTAAGAACGGATTTAAGTCCTGATGAATGGTTCCATCTATATAGTGACCTTATAGATTGGCAAATTAAGTTTGATAAATATAAAGGTATAGGTTTAATAAATGTATTATTCGATCAGATGCAAACTTGTAATAAGGAGTTTGTAAATTTTTTTCTTTCTAATTACTTAAAATGGATCAGCAGCAATGATCGTCCTTTATTTTCGAATGATATCATTAAAAATCACTTAATACCAAAGCTTGAGAATAATGAAAAAGTTTGTTTATTAGTTGTTGATTGCATGCGCCTTGATCATTTTAAATCTATGATACCATTACTTGATCCTTTTTTTGAAATAGATCTTAAATATGTATTTTCATTAATTCCTTCTGCAACTCAATTTTCAAGAAACGCAATATTTTGTGGAATGTTTCCTGATGAAATGGTAAAAATGTATCCAAAACAAGCTAATGATATGGAATCTGATGCCAGTAGCTTGAATCAACATGAGAAACTTTTTTTGTTTGATCAACTTAGAAGACTCGGTTATGAAAATAAATCTGTTCATTATCATAAAATTTGGGCTGTAGAGGAAGGAAAAAAAATTCAAAACCGAATAAGTGATTATATTCAAAAAGATTTGTTAGCTATTGTCGTGAATTTTGTTGATTTACTAGCTCATAAATCCGCTCAAATGGATATCCTCAAAGAATTAGTTCCAGATGAATCGGGATATCGTATGGCCGTGAGATCTTGGCTTGAGCAATCATGGTTATTTGATGTCCTCAAATACTTAGGAAGCATGGGCTGGAGCGTAATTATGACAAGTGATCATGGTAGTATTCGAGTCCAAAATAGCGTTATGGTTGCTGCAGATAAAGGTGCCTCATCTGGATTAAGGTATAAGTTTGGACGAAATTTGAATACAAATCAAAAAAATGCTTTAATTATAAAAGATCCGAATTTGTACAAACTCCCATCTTATGGACATCAGCCTAGCTATTTAATCGCAAAATATAATAATTATTTTGTTTATCCCAATGAAGCATCTAAATATCAGTCAAAATTCAATAATACTTTTCAGCATGGCGGGATTAGCATGGAAGAAATAATAGTACCTCTTGCTATAATGAAAGGAAAGAAACAGTGATTTTCAATTGTCAATCCGTGCAAAGAACACAAGATCTTGCTGAAAAATTAGCAAGAAATACTAACCCAGGGACTACTATTTCTTTGATAGGTGACTTGGGTGCTGGAAAAACAACTTTTGTAAAAGGTTTTGCTAGGCAAATGGGTATAAAAGATCATGTTACCTCCCCTACTTTCAAATTAATATCTGAATATAGAGGAAAAAAATATAAATTGAATCATATTGATGCATACAGAATGAATGGGCCCGAAGATTTTTTGAATATTGGAGGAGAGGAATATCTCATATCTAAAAATAGTATAACGATAATAGAGTGGGGCGATTTACTAAATGAAATACTTCCTTCAAAAACTATCAGAGTTAATTTCACAAGAATTAAATCACCAAAAGAATCAAGAAAAATTGAAATTTCAGGAATTAAATTTGTCGAATAAATACATTTTAGCAATAGAAACTTCTTCTTCTATTTGTGGTGTTTCGGTAATCCATAATAAGGAAATATTAAGTGTTGAAGAAAAGGATGAAAGTCGTAAACATGCAGAATCGCTTCCTGGCCTTACAAAATCTTCACTTAGAAATATAAATAAAACATTGGATGATATTGATGCAATAGCAATAAGCATAGGACCAGGATCCTTCACCGGTCTTCGTATCGGTTTAGGATTTTCTAAAGGCATAGCATACGCCAAAAATTTACCTATCATACCAGTGCCTTCTATGCTATCATTGGCATTTAGTTTAAAGAAGTATGAACCTAAACATGGCATTTTACATTCGCACGCCAACAAAGTGTTTTTTCAGACTTTTCGTTGGAAGAATAATATCCCTTTTTCAAATAAAGAACCTATTGTGGGGGAAGTTGATGATTACTATCAAATTTTATCCCACGGGTTTCATTATAATTGTGAGGAGTTGTTACCAAATCTAAAACAACTACATAGTGCAAAACCTTCATCCTCAAACATAGGTCAGCTAGCATCAATATACTTTGCAGATTTAGTTGTGAAGGAACCATATTCCTTAGTACCAAATTATATTGCTCCTTTTAAAACTGGTATATGAATAATTTAATGCTAAAGAGGAAAGCTAACTTATTGGATTTAAAACAAATATATGCATTGGAGAAAATGGTATTTACAAATGAGGCATGGACTCTAGATATGTTAAAAATTGAATTATTAGGTATTAATAATTCTGAGACTCTAATAATTGAAGAAAACAAAGTAATATTAGGTTACTTCATTTATAGAAAGTTATCGAGCGAGTATCATATTTTAAATTTAGGAGTTTATCCATTTAGACAGAAAGAAGGTATTGGTAGTATTCTCCTCAAATATTTTCTAAATGATCTTGAAAACATTTCAACAGTTTTTTTAGAGGTTAAAGAAAGTAATTTTCTTGCTATTAATTTATATAAAAAAAATGGTTTTAGAGTTTATGGTGAAAGAAAAGATTATTATAAAGACGGCTCATCTGCATTGATGATGAATTACGTTAAAAATATTTAATATGGATTGGTTTAAGCGAAAAGATAAAAAAATAAAGGAAAAAGACAAAAAAAGTATTCCAGATGGATTATGGGATAAATGTAAGTCTTGTAATGAAATTATTTATTGTCCAGAATTAGAAAAAAATTTATTTATATGTCATCATTGCGATCATCATTTTAGAGTTAAACCAAGTTTTTATAAAGATTTACTTTTGGATAAAGATACCGTAAAAAAATACTTCAGAAATTTAAGTTCTATTGATTTTTTGAAATTCAAAACTGGCAAGAGTTATAAGGATCAGATAAGTCAAGCAAAAGAAAAAACAGGGGATAATGATGCAATCAAAGTTTACGGAGGAGAAATAAATAAAAATCCTGTAATCCTTGGGGTTATGAATTTTCATTTTATTGGAGGCAGTATGGGATCTGTAATTGGAGAGGTTGTTTCAAGATCTATAAAAATTTCCGGTGATAAAAAGTTACCCTTTATTTTGATATGTTGCTCAGGTGGAGCTAGAATGCAGGAAGGTGCAATTTCACTTATGCAATTAGCAAAAACTACAAGTCAACTAGCGAAATTTTCTAAAAATGGCGGATTGTACATACCGATTTTAACTGATCCGACGACAGGGGGTGTTACAGCCAGTTTTGGTATGCTTGGGGATCTTATTCTTGCTGAACCTGGAGCATTGATTGGATTCGCTGGCCCTAGAGTTATTAAGCAGACAATAGGTCAAGACTTGCCTAACGGATTTCAAAGATCTGAATTTTTGTTAAAGAAAGGATTTATTGATCACATTGTGCATAGAAAAAACATGAAACAAGAAATTTCAACATTAATTTCTATGTTTTCATGAAACCTGAAATATTAATCGTCAATGATGACGGTATTTATTCCCCTGGAATTCAAGCTTTAGCAGATGCTATGGTCAAGATCGGTAAT
Organism: uncultured Fidelibacterota bacterium; assembly: GCA_902602795.1. GTDB lineage: Bacteria > Fidelibacterota > Marinisomatia > Marinisomatales > UBA1611. The sequence continues at coordinate 2,150 of CACKSF010000024.1, read as the reverse complement.
GTTACCATTGTAGCTCCAGATAAAGAGCAAAGTGGAAAAAGTCATTCCCTTACACTGAGTGATCCTATTCGATTAAAAACTGTTAATATTAAAAGAGGACTGAAAGGATGGTCGGTAACTGGTACACCTGTTGATTGTGTAAAAGTTGCAATTAAAAATCTTTTTAATAAAAAACCTGATTTGGTTCTGTCAGGGATTAATTTAGGAGCTAACCTAGGAAAGAATTTAATTTATTCAGGTACAGTTGCAGCTGCATATGAGGGCACGGTCCTTGGCATCTCTTCAGCAGCTATAAGTTTAGATTCATTTAAAGGCAAAAATTTTATAGCGGCAAAATATGTAGCAACTAAAATCGCTAACCACTTATTAAATCACAAATTACCCCAAGGAACTATGTTGAATGTTAATGTTCCAAATACTAGCAAAAAAAATTTAAAGGGATTTCTTATCACTAAACAAGGTAATCAGAGCTTCGTAGATATTTACGAAAAAAGAATTGATCCAAGAGGTAATTCATATTTTTGGATTAAAGGTGAAATGATCAATAATGATTCTTCTGTTGAATACGATGGAGCAGCAGTTAAAAGTGGATATATTAGTATTACACCTATTTTATTTAAAATGACGAATGAACCATATATAAATAAATTAAAAAAGAAAATATTATATGAATGACATTAAAAAGAGAGGGGTCGTAATTATTGATTTTGGATCTCAATATACAAAATTAATTGCTAGAAGAATTAGAGAACACCTAGTTTTTTCTGAAATTATGTCTCCAGATTCAGAATTGCATGAAATTATGAAAAACTCCCCTGCGGCAATTATTTTATCAGGTGGACCTAAAAGTGTTAATGACAAATTACCACCAAGCCTTAATGAAGAAATATTTAAAATAAATATTCCAATATTAGGTATATGTTATGGTTTACAGCTGCTCGTAAAGGGATATGGGGGTAAAATAGAATCTGGAGGCAATGGAGAATATGGTTTTGCTACTATAGATATAAAAGATAAAACCTCACTTTTTTCAGGATTGGATAACTTTTCTAAAGTATGGATGAGTCATGGAGATAGAGCGCTGCAGGTCCCGATAGGATGGGATTTATTAGCCGTGTCTTCAAATGGAATCATTGCTGCAATTGCAAATAAAGAGCAAAATAGGTTTGCTGCTCAATTTCATCCAGAGGTAAGCCATACAGAAAATGGAAAACTTGTTATACATAATTTTTTATTTAAAATTGCTCAATGTCACCCAAACTGGAGTCCTGAGAATTTTATTAATAATAAAATTAAGGCTATTAGAAAACTTGTTGGCAATAATTATGTATTAGTTGGAGTAAGTGGTGGTGTCGATTCTTCTGTTGTAGCTGCATTGATAAACAAGGCAATTGGCTATAGAATGCATGCTGTACTTATAGATCACGGATTGATGAGAAAAAATGAAGCTGAGGAATGTAGAAAATTCCTTAAAGATGGTTTAAAGATAGACATTAATCTATATAATGAATCTGAAGTCTTTTTTTTTAAACTTAAAGGCGTAACTAATCCCGAAAAAAAACGAAAAATTATTGGAAAACAGTTTATCGATTCATTCGATAGGATTTCTAATGAACAATATAACATTAAATTTTTAGCTCAGGGAACATTGTATCCAGATGTAATTGAAAGTGGCGTAAGTGATAATAATATAGCTAATGTGATTAAAAGCCACCACAATGTTGGTGGCCTTCCAAAAGAAATGAAATTTCAATTAATTGAACCTCTGAGAGAATTATTTAAAGATGAAGTGCGTAAATTAGGATATGAATTAGGTTTGGATAGGTTGCTAGTTGACAGGCACCCTTTTCCCGGACCCGGATTAGGTGTAAGAATTATTGGCGAGATTACACCAGAGCGAGTAAAAATCCTTCAAAGTTCAGATAAGATTTATATTGATATATTGCACGAGGATAACTTGTACAATGAAATTTGGCAAGCTTTTGCAATTTTGGTACCGGTTAAAACTGTTGGGGTAATGGGAGACCAAAGAACCTATGAAAATCTAATAGCGTTGCGAGCAGTTACTAGCGAGGATGGAATGACAGCAGATTGGTTTAAAATGCCGAATGAAACTCTTCAAAAAATATCAAGTAAGATTATAAATAATG
>CACKSF010000023.1 GCA_902602795.1 uncultured Fidelibacterota bacterium | reverse complement strand
TGATCCAGTAATGTTGGAATCGTAACCTTCATGTGGTCTTAATTGCATTAGATCTAATGCTTTACCTCTAACCATACCTTCTGATTGTGGAATGTCAAAAATTACAATATCACCTAATTCTTTTTGAGCTGCTAGAAGTGCGAGATTTCCACCTATTTGCCCACCACCAATAAGTGTAATTTTTTTTCTTGCCATAGAATTTTCCTTAAACAAAAAATCCCCAGAAGGGGACTTTTTTTAATTGTTTATCATAACATTTACGAGTTTTCGATTTCGGCCTTTTTTGCTGAATTTTACTATTCCATCTGCTACAGAAAATAATGAATCATCATTTGCTCTACGAACGTTTAATCCTGGATGGAATTTAGTTCCCCGCTGTTTTAGAATAATAGTACCCGCTAATACGGATTGTCCATCTGCAACTTTTAAACCGAGATAGCTAGGATTTGAATCTCGTCCATTTCTAGAACTTCCCTGACCTTTCTTATGTGCCATAATTTCTTATTCCTCCTCCAGAATTGAATCAGTTGGCATTACTTTTTTATTCACAGATTTGCTTTTTTCAGCCTTAATTGAATCAAACTCAATCTCAGTAAACCACTGTCGATGTCCATTCTTCCTCTGATATCCTTTCCTTCTTTTTTTCTTGTAAACTAAGATTTTCTTATCTCTTCCATGCTCAATAATAGTTCCAGTAACAGAAACTCCTTTCAAAACAGGCTCTCCTATTTTTGTATTTTTACCATCATTGATTAGTAAAACTTTATCAAATGTTAAACGAGTACCAGTTTCTCCATCTTGCTTAGGAACTCTTAGACGAGCACCAGAAGTAGCTTTATATTGTTTTCCTGAAATGTTTATTATTGCATACATAATTAATCTCTAAAGAAGCCGGCAAAGATACAAGAAAATTTAATCTTTTTCAAGACCCATTTCTTTTGTTATGTCCACATCGTCCTTAGATCTAACAAAACGAAATTCATCTAATCTTAAATCTGCGTTTTCAATAATTTTCAAATGAATAAAATTCTTCCACATTAATCCCTTCAACACACTCTTTTTTTCTTTGTTAAGGTAATTTGCATTTTTGGGATGTAGATGTAATTTAATCCTTAAACTCATATGTTTTGCTTTGTATCTTCTTAGCCAGTGTTCAATTCGCGTTATGAGTGTCTCGATTGAAATAATTTTTCCTGAACCTTTACATGAGGGGCATTCTTCGCTCATTGAATCTAAAAGACTTACTCTAATTCTTTGACGAGTCATCTCCAAGAGACCAAATTCTGTAATAGGAGCTACTGCTACTTTAGCACGATCCTTCCTTAGCTCCCTACGAAGCTCATGGTACACTTTCTTCCTGTTTTCTTCTTTTTTCATATCGATAAAATCAATGACAATTAAACCAGAAAGGTCTCTTAAGCGTAGTTGTCTAGCAACTTCACGTGCTGCCTCAAGATTTATTTTCAGTGAGTTATCTTCGTGAAGCTTTTTTCCAACAAATCTGCCACTATTTACATCTACCACTACCATTGCCTCAGTTTTTTCAATAATTAAATATGCCCCGCTTTTCAGCCAAGCTTTTGGCCGCATAAGTTTTTCAATCTCACTTTCGATACCGAAGCTTTCAAATAATGGCGCTTTTAATTTATATAATTCCAATCGATCTAAGAGACTAGGGGAGATATCTTCTAAATATTTTTCTGTTTTTTTATATAATCGTTTTGAATCAATAATTATTTTTTCTACATCAGGGGTAAGTAGATCTCTAACTACACTTGAGGCGGTTTCTAAATCTTCATATACGAGAAGAGGAGCTGCTCCAGTATCTGCTTTTTGTTCTATTGATTCCCAATTTTCCATTAATTGATTAAAATCATTTTCAATGTGATTTTCTGATTTCCCTTCAGCAACTGTACGAATAATAATCCCAATGTCCCCTTTTCGTAGAGATTGAGCGATTTTTTTCAATCGACGCCGTTCATATTTATCCCATATTTTTTTAGAAATACCTATATAATTAGCACCGGGTACTAAAACTAAAAGTCGACCAGGAAGAGCAACCTCTGTAGTGACCCTTGGCCCTTTTCCTGCAAAGGGTTCTTTAATAACCTGAACAAAAATTTCTTGATCTTTTTTTAGATCAACCTCAATATTATCGTTTTTAGTCTTTTTGTTTTTTTTGTGACTTTGTAAGTACTCTTCTGTTTCAATTTCAGAAAAGGGTAAAAAAGAGTTTAGCTCATAGCCAATATCTACAAATGCAGCTTGCATTCCGGGAAGTACATTCTCGACTTTTCCTTTGTAAACATTTCCAACCATACGGTGATTGTCCTGACGTTCAATATAGACCTCCACTAATTGACTGTCTTCTTGTATGGCAATACGGGTTTCTTCCATACTTTCATTAATAAATATTTCTTTACGCATACTGTACCTATACCTTATTACTATGCATTATGTAGCATTGTGCGAGAACCTAACTAAGGCTTCGCAGCGCACTATCAATGTGTGCGTGTTATATAGATAGGATTTAAAAAGGAAGGAAAATTTTGGCCCAGTTATTTGGGTGATAGAAAATGTGTCTTTTTCGTAAAAAAAAAAATTAAAACTTTGTCATCCTTATAAATCCTACGAGCACGAAATTAACTTATTTCTTTGATTTTTTCAATGGATATAAAACCCTAATTTCATATACATTAATTCATAGTTTTTTTGGAAAAAGTAGCTGAAAAATCTTCGTTTAATTATTTTTTTTGTTTTTAGTTCCGCAATAGTATTTGCGAAAATTGAAATAATTGCATTATGTCTTGATGTAAACGGACCAGTAATGCGAAAAGGAAGTGTAAGAAGCGGACTCATTAGAAGAGGAGATTATATTTATCATGGAGATAAGATTATTACTGGTTCAGTTGGATCTGCTTCTTTTATTATGATTTATGAGGATACTTCTATTAGAGTATATAATAATTCTGTTTTTCGATTGGTAAGTGAACGGTATAGCCTGCTTAATCATTCTGAGCTTGCATTGTTTGAAGGTAAAGTAATTATTGAGGCCGATGACAACCTTGGTTATAGTTTTGTGCTGAATACACCTTCCACTAAGGCTACGGTTTCTGGAACTAACTTTTTGGCTGAATATCAACAGGATTTACTTTTTAATGGTGTAGATTATTCTATTTTTACTGTTTTAGAAGGTATCATAGAACTTGAGAATTTAAATTCAAATCTTTCTATGTATCTTTTGAATGGTGAAACGGTAGTCTCTACTGATGGTGGGAAATTTCTACGCCTGGACACATTTAGAGAACCTCAAGGAATCGTTAATTCACTCCTAGAGTTTCGATAATAATGAGTACAGGTCATATAATTGCAATTGGCGGTGGTGGATTTGGTAGAAATCCAAATCACAATAAAATTGAAAAATACATTTTAAATCAATCAGAAAAAGAAAACCCTAATATTCTTTTTTTACCTACTGCAAGTGCAGAGGATAAATCTTATGTAGTGAACTATTATTCTTGCTTTTCAAAATTAAATTGTGTTCCTTCGCATTTAACTTTTTTCCAACGTACTCCTAGGCTGGAAAGCCTTATCAATAAAGCAGATATAATATATGTTGGAGGGGGAAATACAAAAAGTATGTTGGCTGTATGGAGAGAATGGAAATTGGATGCATTATTAAAAAAAGCATATTATAATGGGAAAATTCTTTGCGGTGTCAGTGCTGGAGCGATTTGTTGGTTTGAGCAAGGAATTACAGATTCTTGGGCAAGCAATTTGAATACTTTAGAATGTTTAGGATTTATAAAAGGAATGGCCTGTCCGCATTATCAAGAAGAAGTAGATAGGAAGCCAGATGTGCATAAATTCTTGCTAGACGGTAAGGCTATTCCTGGATATGCTATTGATGGGGGAGCGGCTGTACATTTTATTGGTGGCAAGTATTTCAAGGGCCTTCAGTTTTATCCAAATTCATATGTGTACAAAGTATCTGAAAAGTTAGGCAGCGTTGAAGAACTTCAGCTCAAAATGGAAAAATTATAAAATTACAGTTAGAATTAATTAAGGATTGATATTAAGATAGTATAATGACACAGTTTACAATTTATATTAATGGGGGAAGTAAAAAAGTTAAAGTAGATGAAGATACTCCTCTGCTATGGGTAATCAGGGACGAGTTAGAATTGACAGGAACCAAGTTTGGTTGTGGAAAAGGTCTTTGTGGAGCATGCACAATTCATGTAAATGGCATTGAAACTAGATCTTGCCAAACTCCCATTGATTTTTTAGATGAGGATGACGAAATAACAACTATTGAAGGGTTATCAAAAGATTCTTCACATCCTGTTCAAAAAGCTTGGATTCAGCACGATGTCCCTCAATGTGGATATTGTCAACCTGGACAGATCATGACAGCATCGGGATTTTTATCGAGAAATAATAACCCAACAGATGAAGACATTGATAATGCCATGAGAATGAACATTTGTAGATGTGGAACCTATCCTCGTTTAAAAAAAGCGATAAAGTCAGCTGCAAAAGAAATTCAGGATGGATAAGGATCATTTAATATCTAGAAGAAGTTTTATAAAAACAGCTTCTTTAATTGGTTCAGGATTTGCAATAGGCTTTAATTTTGTTCAGGCAAAAAGAGAATTGAATTCAGAATTTTCGCCAGATATGTATATCAATGTTTTGAGTGATGACACGGTCGTATTATCTGTTTCAAAAGCTGAAATGGGGCAAGGTGTTTGGACCTCACTTCCTATGCTAATTGCTGAAGAAATGGAGGTGGATTGGGGTAAAGTAAAAGTACAGCAAATTTCTAAAGATAACTTCATCGGAACTGGCGGGAGCATGTCCATTAGCGGCTATGGATGGGAGAAAATGAGAGAGGCCGGTGCGGTAGCAAAACAAGTTCTTGTTGAGTCTGCAGCTCTGAAATGGAAAGTAAGTCCTATGGAATGTATAGCTAAAAATAGCGTTGTTTATCATCAAAAAACTCGTCGATCAACTTCTTTTGGATCATTAGTTGATAAAGCTTCTAAAGTTAAAATTCCTAATAGCGTCAGACTAAAAAAACCCTCCGAATTTAATCTTCTTGGGAAGGATATGCTAAGAACAGATTCAAAAATTAAAGTTGATGGAACTGCACTTTTTTCTATGGATAAAAATCTGCCTGGTATGCTTTATGCCATGGTAGAAAGACCCAAGTATTTTGGAGCAAAATATAAAAATTCAAATTTGGAGCAGATAAAAAATCAAAATGGAATAATAGATGTTTTTCTGATCCCTTCAGGAGTGGCAATTGTTGGCGAAAAATATTGGTCAGTGGTAAAGGCAAGAAAATTATTAAAAGTGAATTGGGAGAAAAAGTTAAATCCGGTATTTGCTGACAGCAAAATTTACAGAAGCCATCTGGATAAACTTTCAAATGGAAAATCTTCAAAGGTACGTAAAGATGGATCTCCATCAAAAATTTTTAAAAAGGCAAAAGACATCATTAAAGCTCAATATTATTTACCATTTCAAACGCACGCTGCTATGGAGCCATGTAATTGTGTAGTTAATGTTTCTGATCGCGCTTGTGAAATATGGACTGGGACTCAAAATCCTGATAATGCAATCACTCGAGCCTCCAAGGTTACTGGGATTCCTGAAAAAAACATTAAACTGAACTTGACCTTTTTGGGCGGCGGGTTTGGGAGAAAATCTTTTAATGATTGGATTGAGGATGGTGTAAGAATTTCCAAACATCTAAAAAAACCGATTAAATTAATAAATTCTAGGGAGGATGACACGAAGTATGGGTTTGCTCGTCCTTCAAGCAAACATAATATGAGTGCTGTGGTAAATAGTAAATCGATTAAAGCTTGGAAGCATATTGTTGTTTCTCCAGACCCTTTGACAGGAAATGCTGCAAATCAATATGGTGCCAGTATTCCTATTTTGAAATGGGCAACAAGTATTGGTATTGTTAAAAACAAAATAAGAAATTATCTTGTTACAGATGGTGCAGCCCATATACCCTATGATTTTGAAAATGTTTCAGTAAAAGCATCCCCTTTTGAGACTGATATTCCATTGGGATTTTGGAGAGCAGTATTTCACTCTCAAAATGCTTTTGCGAATGAGTGTTTTATAGATGAATTAGCGCATAAGTCAGAAATTGACCCTATTCAGCTGAGACTTAGTCATTTAAAAAATAACGTAAGGTCAACGAAAGTAATTCAAAAAGTAGCAGACGAATCGAATTGGGGATTAGTATTGCCTAAGGAACACTTTCAAGGCTTTGCTTATCACAATAGCTTTGGTAGTCATGTAGCACAGGTAGTAGAGGTATCAATTGTGGATAATCGAGTAAGGGTGCACAAAGTTTTTTGTAGTGTAGACTGCGGTCAGACAGTAAATCCATTGACCATTAGAGCTCAAATACAAGGATCAATTATTTTTGGTATGGGAGCAACTTTAAATAGTGAAATGACCGTTAAAAATGGGAGAGTTAATGAAAGTAATTTTGATGATTACCCAGTGGTCAGATTTGATGAGTCTCCTCAAATTAAGGTTTTCATTTTAAAAAATAATGAAAAACCTGGTGGAGTTGGAGAGCCAGGGTTGCCACCAATTGCTCCTGCGATAGCTAATGCGGTTTTCGCCGCTTCCGGGAAGCGTATAAGAAAACTTCCAATTCTTTCTAAAGACCTTTCCTAAAAATTAATTTTAGGTCAAAGTACTTAGTTCTATTTTTAGTTGAATTTTCAACTAAAAATAATAAAGCTATTGAATTTATTGTTAAATTACGCTCAAAACGCTTTTTTTGGTTGCATTTGCAACTAAAATATAAATAATTTTTGTTTATGTCTAAAGATGCTTCTTTAAAATTTCATATGAATTTGGGTATGTTGATTAGGTCAGCTCATAATTCGATGACGGAAAGGTTTGTTCAAAATGTATTTAATTCTGGTTTGGACATTTCTATGGATCAGTGGATGGTTCTTGGCCCTATTTGGCAATTAGAATCTCCCTCTCACAAAGATTTAGGTGAAATTTGTCTTAGAGACAAGCCAACTATTACAAGAATTATAGACTCTTTAGAAGATAAAAGTTTAGTTGTTCGAGTTTCTGATCAAATCGACCATAGAATTAAAAGAGTGGTCTTGACCAAAGCCGGTAAGCAGTTGTTTTATGATGTCCTTCCAATAATGGAAAAAACAAGGGAAGAAGTTCGTGGTGAAATACCAGAAGAGCAGATTGAGATTTTTAAAAACGTATTATCTAAAATTATAAAAAATCTCAATTCGTAATCATAATGCTACCCATTCACCTATTAATTTCACTTTTTATTATTTTTGGTTTTGGATGCTACAATAATCCTCGCAATTCTGTTGATAATTTAGATATAAACATTCCAGATGAGTGGTCAGTGCCTATTCATGAAAAATCTAATAATAATAAAGATTGGGTTACCGCATTTAACGACAAAGAATTAATTTCGTATCTTGAAGCAGTAAAGGCCAAAAGCCCAGACCTTCTTTCTATTTTGCAGAATGAAAAAATAGGACGTTATAATGCAAAAATAAGAGGGGCAAACATTCTACCTTCTTTAAATTTTGGCTTCAATCAATCTGAAAGCCGTCAAAATTTGTCCGCATTTGGATTTGCAGATTCCTTTTTAGGTAATCAAGGATCCGATTCCTCAAGTCAAAATAATTCTTCCAGTAGCAGCGTAGTATCATTTAAAAACAAAACGTTTGGCCTCGGTTTTAACTATCAGTGGGAGTTGGATATTTGGGGACGATTGCTTAATGAAAGAATAGCGGCTAGTAAGGATTATGAAGCTGTAAAATATGATTTGTCTTATCTTGGTTTTTCTCTTGTAGTAAGGAGTGCAATACTTTTCTACCAGGGAGTTGAAGCATTAGAACAGTCTACATTGTCAAAAGAATCTTATGCTAGCTTGGTTGAGATTAGAGATTTAGTAAAGAACAGGTATGAAAAGGGATTGCGATCAAGTTTGGACTATAGACTTGCTGAGACTTCGGTTTCTACAGCTATACTTGAAATGGAAAATAGGAAAAATCTGCTAATTAGTATAAACCGCCAGCTTGAAACGTTAGTAGGGCAGTACCCTACAGGTACCTTACTTAAACAAAAAAAATTGCCGACAAATCTGCCCAGTATACCAAAAAGTATTCCCGCTGCCATTATAGAAAGGCGGCCGGACATTCGAAGTTTAATATTAAAAGTGGAGTCCAATGTAAGCCGTATATCGCAAGCAAAGAGAAATCTATTGCCAGGTATTAGCTTAACGGGGTCGCTTGGAACATCAACTCAAGATTTTGAAAAACTGCTAGACCAAGATTATGGTATATGGAATTTGGGTTTGAATGTAACTGCGCCTATTTTTAATGGAAAGCGCCTCAGGTCAGCTATAAAAGTTCAAGAGGCAGCTTTTGAAATATCAAGACAAGATTTAGTTAAGGGTTTACTTAAGGCTTTTTCAGAAGTAGAGCAGCTCATGTATTTTGACCAATCCTTGAAAGTTCAGATTAATGCTATGCGCTCAGGAGTTGATCAGTCTAAAGATGCGTATAATTTATCTAAAGAAAGGTATGACAAAGGCGTTACCACATTGGAATCAGTTTTAAGCAGTCAAAGACAATACAATGCGATTAAATCTCAATACTTGCAATTGCAACGTCAATCTATTGAAAATAGATTACTGTTAATTTTAGCTCTTGGTGGAGATTTTAGTTATATAAAGGAAGGGAGTTAGTAAGTGCGCAATATGAAAAAATATTTTGGACCAGTATTCTTAGTTGCATCCGTAATCATAGCTATAACATTAATTAGAAATAAGCCAACTGCTGAAATTAAAGAAGTTGAAAAGAATATTCCTTTTGTTAAAACTATGATTTTAAAGTCTCAAGAAGTCAAAGCGAGAATTTCTTCACAAGGTTTTATTAGGCCAAAATCAGAATTAAATATATTATCTGAATTGAATGCAAGAGTGGAATGGATCTCTTCAAAAATGGAGCCAGGATCCAGTTTTAATGAAAAAGATACGCTAATCAAACTGGACAAAAGAGATTACGAACTTGCTTTAATTACAGCGGAAGCAAACGTATTGAATGCAAACGTTAACTTGGAGAGAGAAAAAGCAGAGTCTGATATTGCTTCAAAAGAATGGAAAAGAGTTGGCGGAGGATCAGGAACTGACTTGGCTCTCCGTAAACCTCAACTTGCACAAGCTAAGGCAACTCTAGAAGCTGCAAAAGCTGAGTTGGAAAGAACCAAGAGGAATTTAGATCGAGCAGTTTTTATTGCACCTTTCGAAGGTAGAGTTAGGTCTAAAAATACAGATATGAATTCGATTGTATTTCCAGGCACTATGCTTGGGAGTATCTATGCAACCCAATACTTTGAAGTACAATTACCCATTACTGATCAAGATGTAAAATTCACAGGATTAAATTTTAACGGTTTAGAAATTCCTGATAATAAACAGCTTGATGTTGCTTTCACGATTGGAGATAATATTCTAAACGGAAAAGTTATTAGGGCTGAAGCTGAGGTTGATCCTAGGACAAGAATGTTATCTGTTGTGGCAAGTATTTCAGCAAAAAACAATGATAATAAAAATTTGATTTTAGTAGGACAATATATTCAAGCAACTATTTTTGGTATGGAAATGAATAATATATTTTTACTTCCTAGAAATAATGTTCGTAATGAGTCAGTTTGGGTAGTGAATTCTCAAATGGAACTAACGAATAGGGCAGTTGATATTATTCGATTTGAAGGAGAATTTGCTTTAATTGGTGAAGGTATTGAAGAAGGAGATAGGTTGCTCAAATCAAGACTATCATCTTTGATTAATGGTCAAAAAGTAACTTATACACTCAAGTAGATTTTATGGAAAAAATAATACGTTGGTTTGTAAGTAATAAGGTTGTTTCAAACCTGCTAATGGTTCTAATTCTGGTTACAGGTGCTACTACAATCCCAAGCTTGAAAATGGAAGTGTTTCCAGAAATTGAATTAAATATTATCAGTGTGACAACTGTCTACCCTGGAGCAACACCTTCTGATGTTGAGCAAGCAATTTGCATTAAAATTGAAGAAAGACTTCAAGGACTGGACGGAGTTAAAAAAATCACATCAACTGCTTCGGAAAGTGTAGGCACCGTTACTGTAGAAGTTATTCAAGGTGAAGATATTAATGATATGCTTGATAAAATTAAAGCGGAGGTAGATGCTATTGATTCTTTTCCTGAAAGTATAGAACAGCCTGTATGTCGGAAATTTTCTGGATCTAATCCAGTCATTTCCGTAGCAGTTCACGGGAAGCTAGAGGATAATATTTTAAATGAGTTAACGGAAAATATAAAAGAGGAGATTGATGCTCTTCCTGATATAACATTTACCTCTATCGTCGCCGATTTGGAGACAGAAATAGCAATTGACATTGATGAGAGTGCCTTAAGGAAGTATAATCTTACATTCCAACAAATATCTAATTCTATTCGAGAATGGTCATTAAACATTCCAAGCGGAAGTATTGAGACAAATGAAGGTGAAATTTTAATAAGGTCAAATAGCCAAGGTTACTCTGTTTATGATTTTTCTGAAATCCCAGTTATCACCGATCAAGATGGTTCTATTGTGTTTTTAGGAGACATAAGCAAAATACGGGATACATTCTCAGACCAATTCGAACTCGATTTTTTATTTAATGGAGAAAATGCAAATCTAATAACTGTTTTTAGGGTTGGCAATCAAAATGCTTTAGATGTATCCAAAGCTGTTAAAGATTATGTTGAAGTCAAAAGTGCACAGCTTCCCTCAGATGCTAGACTTACTGCTTGGGATGATGAGGCAAGAATATTAAGCGGAAGAATTGAGACAATAGTACGAAACGCTCAGCAAGGTCTCTTTTTAGTTATTTTTGTTTTGGCATTATTTCTCAAACCAAAATTAGCTTTCTGGGTTTCTCTTGGAATTCCTATTTCTTTTATGGGTGGCTTTTGGTTGTTTGCTCCATTTAACCTTTCAATTAATATGTTATCACTCTTTACCTTTATTCTAGTTTTAGGGATAGTTGTAGATGATGCGATTGTAGTTGGAGAAAATATTGCGTTATTTAGAGAAAGGGGGATGGAACCTGATGAGGCGGCAGTAAAAGGAGCAATGCAGGTTGCAACTCCTGTATTTTTCGCAGTTTTAACAACAATGGTTACTTTTGCACCTATGCTATCTGTAGATGGAGAGATAGGATCTATATGGAGAATATTTCCATTGGTTGTTATTTCTGTACTTATTTGGTCATTAATAGAAAGTCTTACCATTCTTCCCGCACATCTCGCACACAGCTCAGATAAAAAATCAAAATTCTTATACGTTCGAAAGCTATCCCGAAATTGGGAAAAAATTCAGACTAAAATAGTTAATGGTCTTAATCATGTTATAAAACATTATTACAAGCCGTTTTTAGAGAAGGCATTAAACCATCCATTTTCAGCGCTTTCATTTGCAGGAGGAGTATTTATACTCACCGTTGGAATTCTTGCTAGTGGTTTTTTAAAATTCACTTTCTTCCCTGCTGTTGAAGATGACCTAGCTATTGCTACGATTGAATATGCATCAGGAACCCCTTTGGAGGTTACCAAAGAAGGTTTTGAAAAACTTGAAGAAGCCGCAACCTTGCTAGAAAACCAGCTCTCAACTGAGTTTCCTGATGAAAAAATAATAAAAAATAGATTATCCACAATTGGGTATTTACCAATGCTCACCAAAACTTCAAGAGGACCAGGTAATCTAAATGCTAATTTTGCAGGGTCTAATATGGCAGAAGTAGCACTGGAGCTTGCACCTTCAGAGACCCGGACGATCAGTACCGATCAAGTGGTTAAAAAGTGGAGAGAATTCATGCCTGTCCTGCCTGGAGTTAAGGAGCTATCTTTCAAGTCAGACTTGTTCTCAGCAGGAGATCCAATTAATATTCAATTATCTAGCAGGTACATCGATGATTTGATTCAAGCAAAAGATGAACTAAAATCAGAGCTAGTTAGATTTCCAGGTGTATTTGATGTCAGTGATACTTATAACGTTGGTAAGGAAGAGATCTCCATAAACTTGCTTCCAGCAGCAAAAAATTATAAGGTTAGTATGATGATGGTTGCGGCTCAGGTTAGGCAGGCGTTTTATGGCTTAGAAGTTCAAACAGTACAAAGAGGTCGAAATGAATTAAAAGTCGTTCTCCAATATCCAAAGGAAAAACGTTCCTCTATCTCTGATTTAGAAAAAATGATGATTCTTACCCCTCAAGGTTCAACTGTACCTGTAAGGCAAATCGCTGAACTAAATTTGGGAGAAGGCTTATCTTCAATTGAAAGAAAAAACAGAAAAAGATCTATAAATGTAACTGCAGATGTAGATTTAACCATTGCAAATGCAAATGAAATAATTGAATCTTTAACAAATGTAATATTGCCAAAAATTTTAAAAAAATATGATTCTATAAATTATTCTTTGGAGGGAGAACAACAAGAACAAGGAGATAATTTAAAATCATTAGGGAAAAACTTCATTCTAGCAATGATTGTGGTTTACATGCTACTTGCAATTCCTTTTAAGTCTTATTTTCAACCTCTTGTTGTGATGTCATCTATCCCTTTTGGAGTGACTGGAGCTGTTATAGGACATATAATCATGGGTATGAATTTATCGGTTTTATCCATGATGGGAATTGTTGCTCTTACAGGAGTCGTAGTCAATGACAGTTTAGTTATGGTGGACTTTATAAATAGATATAGAAAAGAGGGGAATACCATAAAACAATCCGTTTTAGAAGCCGGACCAAGAAGATTCCGTCCTATTTTTCTTACTTCACTAACAACTTTTGTAGGGCTTGTACCATTAATTCTTGAAAAAAGTACGCAAGCAAAGTTTATTATTCCTATGGCGGTTTCCCTGTCTTTCGGTGTATTGTTTGCAACAGCGATTACTTTACTGTTGGTTCCAGTATCTTATTTAACCTTAGAAAAGTATATTTTAAAAACGGAGGAAAATAAATGAAAGTTGCTCTTATAGGTGGAACTGGCTTTGTGGGCTCATATTTAATTGATGAACTGATTAAAAATGAACATACTCCTAGATTGCTAGTAAGAAAAAACTCTGATTACAAGGTAATGCAATCAGATAAATGTGAAATAATTACAGGTGATATTGATAGTGATAATGCTTTAAAAGAAACTTTAGATGGGTGTGATGCAGTTATTTACTTAATTGCATTAATTAGAGAGTTTCCAAAAAAAGGATTAACAAATGAAAAATTACAATTTAGGGGATCAGAAAAAGTTGGGAAAATCGCCGAAGAATTAGGGGTTAAGAGGTTCATACTGATGAGCGCGTTAGGTGCTAACCCTAATCCAAATGGGTCTAAATATATGCAGGCAAAGCATTTGTCTGAGCAAGCAATTAAAAATACTAGTCTTAATTGGACTATATTTAGACCTTCCTCTCTTTTTGGTGATCCAAGAGGAGGAGATAGACCAGAATTTTGCATGATGTTAGACAAATTAATGCTTAATCTAGTTCCTTATCCAAAATTTATCCCTTTTCCAGCTCCTTCTTTTTTTACATCTAGCCCTTTTGATGCAGGCCAATATGCGTTGAGTATGGTACATGTGAAAGATGTTGCGTCTATTTTTGTAAAAACCCTTTCCGATGAGACAACTTTTGGGCAGACCATTGAAATTGGAGGGGAAAAAGAGGTCACATGGAATGAAATTATAAAATCAATCGCCTCTGTGACAGGTCAAAAAGTTTTTATGTTACCAGCTCCCTTTTTTGTGATTTTTTCAATAGCCGGTTTATTAGATAGGTTTGAGTGGTTTCCTGCAGGACAAGATCAGCTTAAAGATCTTATAAAAGGAAGTGTGTGCAATTCAGATGAATTATTTAAAAAATATGATATTGAACCCATTCCATTTACTACTGAAAATCTAAGTTATTTAAGGACTTAACCAACGATGAAAAAAATAACTCAACTATTATTATTTATGTCTCTTGTATACTCCCAAAGCGGTATTGTTTCAGGTTTTATTTCTGATTCATCATCTGGAGAAGCCTTAATCGGTGCAAATGTTATAATCCAAGAGACAGGACAAGGTATGGCAACTGATATTAATGGATATTATATAATTCAAAATATTATTCCTGGTAGCTATACGCTTATGGTCTCCTATGTAGGCTTTAGCGTTAGTCGCAACCAGATAATTATTTCAAGTGAAGAATCAATTAAAAAAGATATTGAGATGGTTGAAGATCTTGTCCAACTCACTCAAGTTGATGTTACCGCTGAAAAGCTTCAAAGAAAAAATAATATTCAGCCTAGCAAGATTAATTTAAGTCCTAGAATGATGAAAGCGGCACCGGCACTTGCAGAGCCAGATTTGTTTAGAACTATTCAGGCTCTTCCTGGAGTACTAACTACTTCTGAATTTAGTACTGGATTAGTTATAAGAGGTGGTAATACGGATCAGAATCTGATTATGTTAGATGGTATCACGGTTTACAACCCATCACATTTGGGCGGTGTCTTCTCAAACTTCATTGTGGATGGGGTTAAAGAAGCAGAGTTAATTAAGGGAGCTTATAATGCAGAATATGGAGGACGACTTTCCGCTGTTTTAAATGTCATTAGTAGAGAAGGTAATCAGAAAGAATTCAAAGGAAAAGCAAACATTTCATTACTATCAGCACAAACAACTCTGGAGGGACCTTTCTACAAAGGTGCGTGGATTTTAAGTGGAAGGAGAACCTATTTTGATTTAGTTTTGCCTAAAGTTCTTCCAGATAATATTGCTACAAATATTCCCCCATACTTTTTTTATGATGTTCAAGGTCATATTTTTTCAGATATTTCTTCAAAAGATAGATTCTCTCTTAGCTATTATACTGGTATAGATGATATTCTTTTCGATACTTTTGGATTAGACGGACGTTGGGGAAATAATACAATAAGCGGTCATTGGCGTAGGGTTTTTAGTGAAAGACTAGTTGGAAATTTTTTAGTTGCAAATAGTAAGTTTAGAACAATGTTTGGGCTTGGTGGAGATGGGGGGCTTGTAAATGATAACATTATAGATGACCAAACTATTTCAGGTAATTTTTCTTGGTTCAAATCACCAAATGCAACCGTCAAATTTGGAGCACAGCATAAAACATTAGGATTTGAGTACTTTAGCAAGTTTCAAGATTCTGTAGCTTTTAGAATTGAAAATGCCCCCGTTGAGTTAGGTTCTTATTTGAAAATGAAGTATAGTTTGAATGAAGTTTTGATTTTGGAACCAGGAATTCGCATGAATTATTACAATGTTTTTCCAGATTCATTATATCCAGATCTACGGTTTGGTTTAAAATATTTGCTCACAGATGATAGATATATAAATTTATCTGTAGGCAATTACCATCAATTTATTAGCACTTTTCAAGATGATTTTAACCCATCCATTCTAGATAATTGGATTGCTGTAGACGAATCAGTTGCACCAGGAAAATCAGTTCAGTTTGTTTTAGGGTATGAGGAATATATCCGAAATATGTATAAAGTACAGGTAGAAGGTTATTACAAAGATTTAAAAAATTTATTGACTTATGAAGAGCGTAGATCTTCAACAGACGCCCAGGTGTCAGATGAGAGATTATCAGATATTGTAACCCCTGCAGATGGTTATGCTTACGGTTTGGAATTGTTCGGTCAAAAAATGGCAGGCAAATTAAGTGGTTGGTTAGCATATACATTTTCTGTATCTCGAAAGAAAATGAATAGTATTTACAGTGCATCTGAAAGAGAATACTATACAAATTGGGATAGGACTCATGCTTTTAGTGCTCTTGGAAATTATCAGTTTAATAAAAAATGGGAGGTGAATTGGAGATGGACCCTTCAATCAGGGCAGGCATTTACTCCGATTTTAGGTTATTATGTGCAAAAGTTTCCAGAGAGCCCTGAAGAAGTTTTTCGTACTATCCCTGGTTCTCGAAATTCGGGTAGATATAAACCTTATGATAGACTTGATTTAGGTGCTATCTATCATGCGAAAATTGGAAAGACAAATGTAGACTTTTTCTTTCAAATTATTAATACTTTTAATAGGGAAAACACTTTCAGAAAGGTTTATTCTCTTGGGAATCCATATAATGGACTTGATGATGATGGTGATTGGGTTGAAGAAGATCATGATACCAATGGCAATGGTAGACCAGACATTGGAGAAGTGAACGTTGATGAAGCAGATGAGGGTAAAATTCAAGAAAGAGATTTATCCCTTTTCCCGATTATACCAACTTTTGGATTTACTTGGGAGTTTTAAAATGAAATATCTGACTGTACTAAAAATCTTATTGACTGCATTTATCTTAAAATCTTGCAATTTTAATGATTCAGAAATGATTTATGAAGAAAAGTTGGTAGTATTTGCATCTATTTCAGCAAACCTCCCGGTTATTGACACTGTTCTTGTATCGAAAACAGCTAATATAAGTGATGAAGATGTTTTATCTAGTGATTTAGTAGTGAATGATGCTCAGGTACGATTAATTGAAGATTCTACTGGAAAAACACTTGATTTTTTTAATGTAGGACCCGGGCAGTATTTTCCAGTTTTTGAAGGAATAACATTAGAAGAACTTGAAAATTATACAGCCTTTATTATTCAACCTGGTAAAACCTATAGTTTGTTCGTTAGTAATGATATGGATTCTACATTCGCAGTGACCACTGTTCCAGAAGCAATGAACATTCGAGCTGCTGACTTAGGTACGTACGTTTGTCCTGATGGTACAGAGCTATCCACAGATACAATAGATGTAAACAATTTAAGTGAAATTTCTATTAATCAGTTATTAGGTTTTGCATCTGATCCGCAATCTTTTATTTCTGATTACAACATAAATGTTGACAGTATTACATTTCGTTTCGGCGATTGTTTCACTAAAAGTTTCGCTAGCTATCCAATGTTTGGTGTGGACTTTGATTCAGATAATTACCAGACCATAAAAACTTTAACTTTCGCATTAGATGCAAATATAAAGGGCCTTGAGCCTTTAATAAGCATAGGAGACATTAATGCACCTAGTTTTGAAGATCCAGATAGCGGATTGTTTTATGATTATAATTATAATGGTATTCGAGATAGTACTTTTATTAATTTAATCTATGATACCACTTTAGGTTTCCGAATATGGAAGGGGTCATATTTCAGAGGGGAAAATAATATTCCGTATAGGATAAATCCATGGCAATGGAACATTGAAGAGTCTCCAACGCAGATTCCTTGGCTTTATTTTGATTACTATGGTTTAAATCTAATGACCTTTAAAGCTACAAGTGAGTCTTACTTTAATTATTTTAGTGGTGATCCAGTTGGCCAAAATATTTATTTACTTCCAGATTCGAATCTTGAAGGAGGGCTGGGTGTCTTTTATAGCTCTTACGAAACTCGATTTTTAGTTTATGTTAGGCGAAAAGAAGGTTAGTAAAACAAAAAAACCCTACATTTGTAGGGTTTTAGAGTAGCCCGTAGGAGAATCGAACTCCTGTTGCCAGGATGAAAACCTGGAGTCCTAACCACTAGACGAACGGGCCAAAAAAGTATATAATATAATGTATAAATTTATTTTAGAAAAAAAGCCTCTTCCAACTCATTTTTCAGATATTATTTTTATAATTATTTGGTTGTGTCAAGAACGTCTAGCAGAGATCCATTTTCATGAAGCTCCTTGGTAATATCTGCGCCACCAATTAACTCACCCTCTACAAATAGCTGAGGAATAGTTGGCCAATTAGAGTGCTCACTAAGTTTTACCCTTATCATAGGATTTTCAAGAATATTTACATCTTTATATTCAACCCCGTAATGATTTAGTATTTGTACTACCGAATTGGAGAAACCGCACATCGGCATATTCTTGGTTCCTTTCATATAAAGAATAACTCGATTATCTTTTATATCTTTTTCTATTGTCTCTTTTAAATCCATAATGTTTACCGTTTTTTTGTTATAATTATTAATTGTTTTTTGTAGCAATTGTCACATTGATAGTAATAAACACGTAAGCGTAAAGCAAAATGAATTATGCGATGTTTTAATTTTTTTCGAATTCTTTTTAATTTATTTTTATTATCGCAATATTGGCATTCAGTATTTTTTGGATATAGCATTAATAGCCTGATACGTATTCTTAATGCAATGAGATACAATGCAAATAAAATAAGAATAACTCCTACCAAGTCAGATAGCTCAATCCAACCTAGAGCATCATAAATTGAATCTCTAATAGCTTTTATTAAATCTGCAAATAAGAAAATCGTAGCCTTGATAACTTTAAATAGGGTCTGAGTAATTTCCATTTTTTCAACTAAAAGAAAAACTCCTAAAACAAATATTACAAATACTGTGATTTCAAAATTGTATTCTTTTAAAAAAGAGACTTCTTTTTTACTATTTGATTTTTTTCTTTTACGTTTCATTTTCTTTTATTGGTAAATATAAAGTACTGTAATATTAAATTAAATCCTTAACACTTGCTTTATAATTTAGAATTTATAATAATTACTAAATCTCAAACGAAATATTTTAAGGTTTTAACTACATAATAGTATGAAACTACTTTCATGGAATGTAAATGGTATTAGAGCTGCTGCAAAAAAAGGGTTTTTGCAATTTCTTGAAGAAGAAAATCCTGATATTATTTGTATCCAAGAGACAAAAGCTCATAAAGAACAGCTTACATCAGAGATCCTCAAAGATCATGGTTATTTTACCTTCTGGCATTCTGGGGTGAAAAAAGGATACAGTGGAGTAGCTACATTTTGCAAGGAAAAACCTTTATTTATCCAAGAGGGTCTGGGAATCGAAAAATATGATAAGGAAGGTAGGGTCCTAATTACAGAGCATAATGAATTTCTGTTGTATAATATATATTTTCCAAATGGTCAAAAAAATGATGAGAGGCTAAAATACAAGCTTGATTTTTATGATGATTTGTTGCCAATTATAAATGATCAAGTTGATTCTGGGAATAATGTTATTGTCGCAGGAGATTGGAATACCGCTCATAATCCGATAGATCTAGCAAGACCGAAGGAAAATAAAAACACATCTGGTTTTATGCCAATAGAAAGAGAAAAAATAGATTTTTACGTTTCAAATGGTTGGATTGATACATTTAGGCTGTTTCATGAAGAAGGAGACAGATATTCTTGGTGGACCTATAGATTTGGAGCGAGAGATAGAAATATTGGATGGAGGATCGATTATTTTTTTGTTAATGAAGGAATGGTAGAAATATGTAAAGATGCAGATATTCATCAAACTGTATTTGGATCAGATCATTGTCCTGTCTCGCTAGCTCTTGATTTATAAAAATTTTCTTGAAATAAAATATTTAGTTCAAAAAAGCTGTTTATTGATTACTAAAAGATTAGGTCTACAATTATTTCATCAGCAAATAAAAACCCTTTATTTGATAAGTTTACGACATGATTTTTTTTCTTTAAACAGTTTTTAAATTTTTGATTAGCAGACAATAATCGATTTTCAAATCTTTTTCTATATTCTTTTGGTAATTTATTTAAATCAATTCCAGAAGACATGCGAAGCCCGAAACCAATAGTTTCATTAAGTTTATTTATTTTTGATAATAGTTCTACATTGGATTTTACTGATCTGTCTGATTCAATATTTTGTAAATAAGTATCTAAGCTTTTTGTGTTATTCCATCTGTATTTAGTATCGAAACTATGTGCAGAGGGGCCAAAACCCAAATATGGTTCGATATTCCAATAATGAATGTTATGTTTGCATTGTAAACCTGGTTTTGAAAAATTTGAAATTTCATATAGATTATATCCATTTGAGGTTAATCTTGCTATGGTATCTTCAAATAATTTAGTGTTTATTTCTTCTTTGGGCATTAAGACAGTCTTTTTTTTGACCATTCCGAATAACTCAGTGCCTTTTTCTACTGTGAGGCTATAAGCAGAAATATGCTCAGGTTTTAATTTTACGATCTCTT